>NZ_JBFUGG010000027.1:0-59140 GCF_056403035.1 Flavobacterium sp. P3_A6
ATCTATCTTTTATGTTTTACGTAAGAATCCAATTCTATTTCTTCTCCCTCTATTTTACTTGAAAAAACCGAAGCAACCGAGGTATAAAAACTAAACGAGTCATTAGATAATTCCGCATCATGCAATGCATTAAATCTATCTTCCAAACCTTGTGGAAAATTTTTCTTGTAATCGTCTAAAAGTATTTCAGGAATGATTTTCATTGAAAACGTAGTTGTAGCACAAATATAAAATTTATATCAATGATATAAATTTTATATTAGATAACTTTATTTTATTTACATGACTATTCGTAACTAATACCAAACAGATAGAATTAGCCACAGATTAAAAAGATTTAGACAGATTTTTTCAAAAGTGTAATGAAATCTGTGAGAATCAGTGTAATCCGTGGCAAAAAAAATATACATAGTACTCTTTKCGGACTGTTTTATTTATATCAAAAAAACTCTGCATCACATTAAAAACAAAATCCTGCAAGTTTTTTAAACTTGCAGGATTAAAATAAAAACAATTCGTATGTAAACTTACTTCATCGACCTAATAATATCATACTTCGTGATGATTTGATAATTGCTGTTTTTAAGTTCTACCAAAACTGCATCATTTTCTTTGGTGAATAATTTGGATACATCTTCAATTGAAGTGCCAAGCTGCACAATAGGAAAAGGATTCCCCATTACTTCTTTAATAGGTTTATCTGCTACATTTTTATCAGCAACATAACTTCTAAACAAATCAGTTTCATCAACAGAACCAACAATTCCATTAATATCAACCACAGGAATTTGCGAAATATTATACTTACGCATACGATCAATCGCGTGAGAAACCAATTCTTCGGTACGAACCACAATCAATTGCTTGTCGATATGATCTTTGATTACATCTTCGGCTGTAGTAACATCTTCGTCTAGAAAACCTCTTTCCCTCATCCAGTCGTCGTTAAACATTTTGCCCACATAACGGCTACCTGAATCATGAAACAATACCACGACCACATCTTCAGGCTTGAAATATTCTTTGAGCTGCAATAGCCCTTTTACAGCTGCACCAGCAGAATTCCCCACAAATATCCCCTCTTCAAGAGCTATTTTTCGGGTATAAACTGCAGCATCTTTATCTGTTACTTTCGTGAATCCGTCAATTACAGAAAAGTCAACATTTTTCGGCAAAATATCTTCACCTATACCTTCGGTGATATAGGAATAAATTTCATTTTCGTCAAAAATCCCGGTCTCGTGGTATTTCTTGAACACTGAACCATACGTATCAATTCCCCAAATTTTGATATTTGGGTTTTTCTCTTTCAGGAATTTACCAACACCCGAAATCGTTCCGCCGGTACCTACTCCAACCACAAAATGAGTAATCTTTCCTTCAGTTTGTTTCCAAATTTCAGGACCAGTTTGTTCATAATGCGCCACTGTATTGGATAGATTATCATATTGATTTGCATACCAAGAATTAGGCGTTTCTTCGGCCAATCTTTTGGAAACCGAATAATAGGAACGCGGATCATTTGGCTCAACATCGGTTGGACAAACCACCACTTTGGCACCTACAGCACGAAGAATATCCATTTTTTCTTTGGACTGCTTATCAGAAATCACACAAATTAGCTTATATCCTTTGATGATTGCTACCAGTGCCAATCCCATTCCAGTGTTTCCAGAGGTTCCTTCAATTATGGTTCCACCATGTTGTAAACGGCCATCAGCCTCAGCATCTTCAATCATTTTTACAGCCATACGGTCTTTTACCGAATTCCCTGGATTGAATGTCTCAACTTTAGCCAAAACTAAAGCATCTATTCCTGCAACAATTTTATTGAGTTTGACTAATGGCGTATTTCCTATAGTTCCTAATATATTTTCTGAGTATTCCATTTCGTCTTTTTTTAGAGTTAAATCACAAACTATACTTTTTCTGTATAGTTTATAGATAAACAAAATTACTTACTTTTTTTGAATTTCAGATTTAAAAATTTGAACAACTAAGTTCCAAAAATTAATTAAAGAAGTTCCAAACTAATCCAAAACGGATTAAGAAATCACGATATGGATTATTGGCATCCGAAAAATAATTATTTTTCGAAAACAAAGAGTTAAAATGTTCCGCTTTCAGATAAAGTCTGGTACGCTGAATTTTGACATTCACAAAATAATCAAGAAGAGGAGCATTACCAATTTTAACTCTGTCTTGAACAAAAAACTCTCCAATTACAGGGTTATAATTATTAGTGTAATAACTGGTAAAATAATTTAGCTCAACACCTGTTTGAAAAAACAGCTTCTTATCAAATAAATAATTAGTATAATACAGCGTGTTTCTAGTTACAAATTCAGGAACATTCAAAACAGCATCTGGCTGATCCACTTTTTGGAATAACAGCGTATTATCCAAAGCCCATTTACCAAATGTAAATTCTCTGGAAACCTTTAGCGAAGCATAATTAATTGCTTTGCCATATTGTTTTGGAGCAACTATCTGCATACTGTCTTTTCGCTCGGAAGCCGAAGTAATATCGGCAAAATATAAATGATCATTAATGGCATTCAACTGCATTGACAATGAAACCCATTTTGTATCAGCATTCACACTAAGAGAATTTATCTTTTCATTGACAAAATCATTCGACCAGTTGTATTTTTTATAACTGCTTTGAAATAAATTATAATTATTATTTGGAAGCTTATTCATGCTTTGATAACGGAAAGACAATTGATTTTCATCATTCCAGTCATAAACTGCCGATGCGTCTAAATTATATAAGTTTTGATCTGTTATTGATTTTGAATATAAAAACTTACCATTCCATTTATCCTTACGGTAGTTATATTGCCCTCCAAAAGTGTTGATCTTTTGGCTTAACAAATTACCAACGGTGTTTCCCCCATCCAAATACAAAATATTATTGTAGAAATAATTGGTATGCAAATCATCAACAAAAAAAGTAAAAGAGCCCAAAGTCATATTTTCATACACAGCTCCAATCTTATTATACATTTTATTGTAGTTTGTAATATCATCAATACCACTGGTTACAAATGATTCACCAAAACGGTCTACCAAAACACCGCCAACATTTGACGCAATAGTTTGCTGCTTATATCCATAATATATTTCTTCGTAATTAAACTGATTGGTAAAATACAAATTATTATCTCCTTTTTTGCGATTAATTCTAAAAGCCTGATCAAAGAAAAAACGCCCTCCTTTTAATACCGAATTTGCATCTTCCAAATAAACTCCTAATCGCTGCCTGTTATCAAACGTAGGATCGCCACTAGTAAAATCGCTTACATTGCTAATCCCTCCGTTTTCTTCATTCTGAAGCTTCTGAGAAGTATAATGTAAATTAGCAATAAACCGTCCATCCTTGGAATTATAACTTGTTGTAAATCTAAAATTTCCCGATTTAGTCTCTTGATTGATATACCTCCCCTCCGACCTCAATCCTTTATAAGCAATCGAAAAATTAAGCCTTGGCGAAACATTTAGTGAAAAATAAGAATCAGCCGATTGCCCTCTTTGAATGGTTGATTTAAAATACAGTTCAGTTACTGGAGTTGCAACATTGGCATATTTGATATCATTAGCTTTTAAATAATTAAATTGCCTTGCCGTAAAACCAAATTCCGGATAAGGCGAAAAACCATTCATCCCATACTGCAAAGTGTTGTATGTCTGACCAATATTAGGAAATTCCAAAAGTCCAAAATTATCTTTTCTCAAATAATTATGGCTATACGATTTTCTGATTGACTGAGTAGTATCGATATAAGTAGTATCTCGATCCAACGAAATAAACTGGTACATATCATAAGTTGCCACTGGCGCTTTTTTCTTCTTTATAGAATCCGAAGAATTATATTTACTATTATAATCGATTTCTTTAGCACTATTAACCTGTTTATTTTTCTGCGAAAACAAGAGAACTGGAAAAACTAAAAAAATTAAAGAAAAGAAAATCCTCATTTGAAACGGTTATAATTAGGCAATTATTTTACAGATATATCGAGCAAAGGTAAAGGATAAAAACGTATAAATAAAAAAACACTCCAATTTATAAAGTAAACCTTAACACATATTTTTTTCACAAACCCGAACTCTTCATTTCCAAATAATTTGGGCGAGCCACCATCCCGATAAAAGGGCGACTTCACTTTGCGGTTATACACCCTTTTACCGGTCTGCTGTCAGGCTATACGCGCTACTTCGGCAGCTTGCTTCAAACGAAGTTCACTGAACTCCTATTAAAATAAATATATAGTGAAGTAATCCTTCTCGCATTCGCAGCAGCAAAAACAGTACAACCACATCATTAATCTTTTAGAAAAACTTTTGAAGCACAAAAAAATCAAAAAAAATCACAATATTTGCTACTCGAAAAATTCGTTATGCTTCAAAATAATTTCTCCACTTATCTGCTCGAAACCGGCACTGATGAAGCTGGCCGAGGCTGTCTGGCTGGACCAGTAACAGCGGCCGCTGTAATTTTGCCAATAGATTTTAAAAACACAATCCTAAACGACAGCAAACAACTATCCGAAAAAATTAGAGAAAAACTAAAACCTATTATTGAAGCACAAGCCATTTCCTTTGCTGTAACTCATTTACATCCCAATGAAATTGACGAAATAAATATCCTAAATGCTTCGATGAAAGGAATGCAGGAATGCATCCTTAAATTAAGCCAAACTCCCGAATTTATTATTGTAGACGGAAACAGAGCATTAAATGCTAAATTAGGTTTGAAAAACACTTTCGGAAAGCAATTTTCTAAAGCCGAGATTGAATTATTAAAATCAATCCCAAATCAAAGTATCATAAAAGGAGATTCAAAATATTTAAGCATTGCAGCTGCTTCCGTTTTGGCAAAAACCTATCGTGATGAATACATGGACAAAATTCATGAAGAATTCCCCATGTACAATTGGAAAAAAAACAAAGGCTATCCAACCAAAGAACATCGTGAAGCTATCCGAAAATACGGCACCACAAAATACCACCGAATGAGTTTTAAGTTATTGCCAGAGCAATTGAAATTAGATTTTTGATTAACGATTTTTGATTGCAGATTTAACATTAAAACATACAAAGTTAATCCGTGTCAATCTGTCAAATCCGTTTCATCTGTGGCTAATTTTAAACAATAGCAAATTTTGCCTCAAATAATTCAGAGAAATATTTTAAAATTTTTGCTTTCACTTCTGCTTCATCCACTTTTTCGACACCGAGTTCTACATGAAGTGAAGTAACTGCTTTACCACGAATTCCACAAGGAATAATGTTATCAAAATAACCCAAATCGGCATTGACGTTTAAGGCAAAACCGTGCATTGTTACCCAACGCGAAGCACGAACACCCATCGCGCAAATTTTTCGAGCAAATGGTGTTCCTACCCCTAACCAAACTCCAGTTTCACCGTCGCTTCGGCCACATTCTATTCCATATTCTTGTAAAGTAAGAATAATGGCTTCTTCCAAAAAACGCAAATATTTATGAATATCCGAAAAGAAATTCTCCAAATCCAGAATAGGATAACCGACAATCTGACCAGGTCCATGATACGTAATATCACCACCACGGTTGATTTTATAGAAAGCAGCACCTTTGGCTTCGAGTTGTTTTTCGGATAATAATAAATTTTCCAGATCGCCACTTTTGCCTAAAGTATACACGTGAGGATGTTCTACGAACAAAAAGTAATTGGGTGTTGCAATAGTGGTTTCTTCCCTCCTGTTTTGGATCTTCAAATCGACAATTCCCTTGAACAGTTCTTCCTGATATTCCCAAGTTTCTTTGTAATCTTTATTTCCTAAATCTTGAAGTTGGATGGTTTTGTTCATTTTTTTCTGAGATGCTAAGACACTTAGAGACTAAGATTCTAAGATTTATTTTTTTGCAAATGTACGAATGTTTATTGCATCCTAAAAGGTTTTGGAAACCTGTTAGGATATGCGCATTTAATCAACTGTTTCGGGGTCTAAAACCACTTCTAGATTGGTACTTACCGGGTTTTGCAAACAATCGGATAAAAGAAATTGCAGTGATAAAGATTTATGATCATCACTTATTTTCGCAAGCAGATTTGAAACAGACTGAATCTTTCGAGGAAAATGATAATTTAAAACAAAATTCTGAACCAGTTTGTAGCCTTTATATTTCGCTTTTAATTCTTCTATTTTATCAAATTCCTTTTTTTGTTCCAATGTATCAATAATCGTTACGATTCTGTTGAAACGATCGCCCGTGTAATCATAGCATACTTTGTAATAATGCTCTTCGGCACTTAAGGCATAATTATTTTTTATATCGTCTAAGTAATGATTGGTTTTAGAAAGATCAACAATATCAGATGCATTCTGAAAATTCTGAGTATAGGTGGTTCGAAATTCCTTATCGTAAGAACTGGCTTTTTTATGAACTTTCACCGTAGAATACCTCAAAAATACTTTTTGGTCGGCTACAGGTGTTCTGGAAAACGTTTCGTGATACTTCTTGATATAATCTCCAAAAACGTAAGTTGTGTCTTTGTAGATATCTTCTTTCGAATAGTTTTCCTTCGCAATCTGCATATAGCTGTGCTCATCTCTTACATTCGTGACTTCAATAATTCCGCTTCCATCAGCATTAAAATGAATAGTTTCGACCACTTGACAGCTTATGTTTAATAGAATGAGGAGCAGGAAGAAATATCTTTTCATTTTTATCATTTTGAGTTGCTAAGTGTTTCTAAAACGAAGTTACATTATTTTGTATGGATTTTTATATTGTTTTTATTTCAGAATGCAGCTTTGGCTAAGATCTTATGAAAAACTAAACTTGTGGCCTAGCCCCGATAGAAGTGAAAATCCTTTTTGTTTTTCTTTAAAAACAAAAAAGATTGCAACGTATAGCGGGAGAATACTTGATGAAATAACAAATATTTCTGCTCCCAAAAAATCTAAAATCTGAATTCTGAATTCTGTATTCTTTTGTTATCTTTGCACACTTAAAAAACAGTACATAATGGCCTTATCAGAACAAGAAATCATCCGAAGAGAAAAACTTCAATCTTTACGTAATTTAGGAATCAATCCTTATCCTGCCAATCTTTTTCCTGTAAATCATACTTCGAAGCAAATAAAGGAGTCTTTTGAAGAGGGCAAAAAGGTGATTGTTGCCGGTCGTTTGATGAGCGTTAGAGATCAAGGAAAAGCTTGTTTTGCCGAGTTGCAGGATAGCGAAGGGCGTATTCAATTGTACGTGAACCGCGATGTTTTGTGTGAAGGCGATGATAAAACTTTATACAACCAAGTATTCAAAAAATTGACCGATTTGGGCGATTTTATTGGCATTGAAGGTGAATTGTTTACGACACAAGTTGGAGCGAAATGTATTCGTGTAAGCGGTTTTACTTTTTTGAGTAAAACGTTACGTCCGTTGCCATTGCCAAAAGTAGATGAAGACGGAAAAGTTCATGATGCTTTTAATGATGCTGAATTGCGTTACAGAATGCGTTATGTGGATTTGACGGTCAATCAAAATGTAAAAGAGACGTTTATCAAGCGTACCAAATTGTTTAATGCAATGCGTGGTTTCTTTAACGAAGCGGGATACCTTGAAGTAGAAACTCCGGTTTTACAATCGATTCCTGGCGGTGCGGCGGCGAGACCTTTTATCACGCACCACAACTCGCTTGATATTCCGTTGTACATGCGTATTGCGAATGAATTGTATTTAAAAAGATTGATTGTTGGTGGTTTTGACGGTGTGTATGAGTTTTCTAAAAACTTTCGTAACGAAGGAATGGACAGAACGCACAACCCAGAATTTACCGCGATGGAAATATATGTAGCCTACAAAGACTACAACTGGATGATGGAGTTTACTGAGCGTTTGCTAGAGCATTGTGCTGTTGGCGTGAATGGAACTAGTGAAGCTACTTTTGGTGAACATAAAATCAACTTCAAAGCGCCTTACGCCCGAGTTACGATGACAGATTCCATCAAACATTTTACTGGTTTTGATATTTCTGGCAAATCGGAAGCAGAGCTTTTTGAAGCTGCGAGAGGCATGGGAATTGACGTGGACAACACAATGGGTAAAGGAAAATTGATCGATGAGATTTTTGGAGCGAAATGCGAAGGAAATTATATTCAGCCAACATTCATTACAGATTATCCAAAAGAAATGTCACCGCTTTGTAAAGAACACCGTGATAATCCAGATTTGACGGAACGTTTTGAGTTGATGGTTTGCGGTAAAGAAGTTGCAAATGCGTACTCGGAATTGAATGACCCAATTGACCAAAGAGCCCGTTTTGAAGATCAAATGCGTTTGGCCGAAAAAGGTGATGATGAAGCGAATGGAACAATCGACGAAGATTTCTTGAGAGCATTGGAATACGGCATGCCGCCAACCTCTGGTTTAGGAATTGGAATGGATCGTTTGATGATGTTCCTGACTAATAATGCGTCTATTCAGGAAGTGTTGTTTTTCCCTCAAATGAGACCAGAGAAAAAACAGGTTCAATTGGAAGAAGATGAAAAACTAATTGTTTCTATTCTGCAGGCTAATGCCAATGTTTTGGAATTTGGTTCACTAAAAATCAAATCGGAATTGAGCGGTAAAAAATGGGACAAAGCGATGAAGAATCTTTCGGCTCTTGGAATGACTGAGGTGGTTGTTGATGGCGATGTGAAGGCTTGTCGATTGAAGGAGTAAAACTTTTATAAATTAAATACAGCTTTACAAAAGGAACTCAATTGGGTTCCTTTTGTATTATAAATTATTTCCTTAATTTTGAAAAATGGAAAGAGCAAAACTTATTGTTAAAAATTTCGGTCCTCTAAAAGATATTGATATCGAAGTTAGAGAAATGGTTACTTTTATTGGGGCTCAGGCTTCAGGAAAAAGTACTTTAGCTAAACTTCTTTCGATTTTTGAAGATGAAAATTTTAGAAGAGAAGAAAAAATTACCTTTGAAGATGAGTTGAAAAAATATAATATTTTTAATTATCTCAAAGATGACACATTCATAAGTTATGATAACTATCAAAACAAAAATGTCTCTGTAAACAGCTTCTTATACGAAAATAAAGAATCAAACAAATTTGGAAGTGTTAACTGGTTCAATATTGCTAAAAAAAAATTAACCGACAATCAATGCATATCAATACTGAAAGATTTTATAAATCTTGACATTGAATTTACTATCTTAAGAAAAGCCGAAAATATAAAGAAGTTTATTAGACTTTTTAATTTAGATGAAAACAAGACAATAGATTTACTTAATTATCTAGTTTCAAAAAAACAGCAAAAAAACTCAATAAACATTGATGAAGTTTTTCAATTAATTAATCTTGAAAAAAAAGCTGAAAATTATATTTCATTTTATGAGAGTATAATCAAAACTTTACCAGAAATATATACTTTTGACTCTTTATATATTCCTGCTGAAAGAAATTTCATTCACTTAATTGTTGAAAACACAATTGGATTAATAAATAATAACATCCGAATTCCGAAACACTTATTAAATACTGGTCAAGATTATGAAAAAGCTATACAAATTGTAAAAGAAATACCTTTAAACATAATTGACAATAAAATAAAATATAAAAGAGAAGGTAAATCATCATATATCTACCACAACAAGAATGAAAAAATTGATCTTTTAGAATCTGCTTCTGGTTTACAAACCATTGTCCCTATATTACTTTTAGTTGAATATTCTAAAATTTTAAAAGACGAATATAATTTCAATTTTGTAGTAGAAGAACCAGAACTAAATTTATATCCAAAAGCACAGCATGAATTAATCAAATATTTAGTCAAAAACTGTTTGTTTGATAGAAAAAATTTGATTCTTACTACTCACAGTCCTTTTGTTTTAGCATCGATTAATAATTTGCTTTTGGCTTTTGATAAAGGAAAAACAAAACCAAGTGAGGTTAATAAAATTATCAAAAAAGAATCTTGGCTTGATCCAAAAAACTTCATTGCCTATGAGTTAAAAAATGGCAAAGCAAAAAAAATAATGAATGATAAACTGGGGCAAATCAACGAGAATATGATTGATATTGTTTCAGATTCTTTTTCAGATGAATTTGATAAATTGTTGGATTTATGATAAATCAACTTCGAGAAGCTTTTCCTCAAATTGAAGTTGATTGTCTAACTACTATTTCAGACAAGCATACTTTTGTTTTTGAAAATGACACAGCCGTATTTGTCTCTGATAAAGACAAATATCATTTACATATTGAAAACAAAACTAATACTGAATTTTACTTTGTACAAAATGATGATTGTGTAATGAAAACCGTAAAAGGCGGACAATGTGATTATGTTATTTGCAACAATCAAAGTATCTATTTTACAGAAATAAAAGTGGCAGAAGGAAATTTTGCCAACCATAGAAAAGATGCGTATACTCAATTAGAGAACACTTTTAAATATTATTCTAAACTAATTGATTTTTCAACTATTGACGACTTAAATACTTTAGTTTGTTTTCCAAGTCCGAGAAGAATTGTAAAAGCAAGTGCTTCTACAAAAAGAAAAGAATTTAAAGTTAAATACCGACTAAATCTCAAAGAAGGAAATTACATTTCATTTGAATAGTATTTACAAAAGGAGTTTCGTTTGAAGCTCCTTTTTTTATTAAAAAACATCAAATTAAACCAAACAATCACTATTCGTTTTTCGTAACTTTACTATTCAAAACTACACGTTATGAATACTTTAGAATTAAAACAGAAAACAATTGACATGATAAAATCTGTCGATGATGTTGATTTGCTAAAGCAAATTATGAATTTGCTTCAACCATTAAACCCAAATGAAATTAAGCATTTAAATGAAAATGAATTGGAAATGGCTAAAGAAACTGAAGAAGATATACTATTTGAAAATGATATTTCTGAAGAACAACTTAACAAAGAAGATCCTGAATGGATTACTGAACTGTAAAACGCATTAAAATCAATAAAAAAAGGAGCTTCAATTCGAAGCTCCTTTTTGTTTTCTCAAGAATTAACAATTATTTTTTATACGAAAAAATCTGAGGATTTACATTTATTGACATCCAAGCCCAATTATTCGTATGATCAACGTCGCCGCCTTTCAATCTTTGCATGGTATCAGTTGCAAACATTTGGGAATACCCTCCAGTAATGTTTATGAATTTATGAACGGAATAACCAGCCGTAAAATCGATTTCAGTTCCAAGATAGCCGTCCATTTCAGTTCCATTGGCTGCCAAAACAGTGTTAGCAGTATTAAAAACATGTGGCATTAAAGCAAACTGCCATTTGTTGACATTGTATCCAAATTTCAAAAATACATCCTGCAATCCTACCGAATTTTTATGATTTCCTACGTAAAAATAATCCATATATCCATTAAATCCATGATTGGTTCCAAAAATAGGATTGAACGATTTTATATCAGTACTGGTATTTCCTTGACTTTTCCCTGACAGAAATTCATATCCGAAGCCAGCTTTAAATTTTTCAGTTACTAAATAGTTAAAATTTAAGGCAACATCAAAAGCACTCACGGTATAAGTATTGCTTTTTCCGGTTTGTCCATAAAACCATAAATTCCCGTCCCAAGACTTTCCTTTGGTGTTCATATACGTTCCAAAAGTTTGCATATAATCTACTTTCAATTCAGGCGTTGGTGTTGGGATTAGCGGGGTCAGTTTATTTTCGTAACCCGTGTTTAAAAACAGTAAACTCATGCCAATTTTACCCAGCTCAGTGTGATACCAGGCATACTGCATGGCTTTATAATTAGCAACTGTATATGGCACCGCAATATCCGTTTCGCTATTGGCATTATAGGCAACAGCCAGATCTAATTGATTCTTTTTATTTTTATAAGTAACTGATGCAGCATCATGGCTTTGCGCCTGCTGTGCCCAATCGGCTTCCCCTAGAATTCGCTGATTATCATAAGAAATAACCTGACGCCCAATGCGGGTACTCCACTTGTCATTGAAATTATATTGCGCCCAAGCTTCGAATATCTGAATACCATTCACATCTGATTTTGTATTTGATGCAACATCTCCCCAGACACGAACATTTTGCATTGTAAATTTGGTAACAAATTTGTCTTGCTTAAAATTTAAATTCAAGCGCGTTCTTGAAGATATAAACTGAGCAGGCGTTTCTCCATAAGGAATTGGCGCTTTATAACCGTTTCTGAACTCGTAACGGGGTTTAATCTGCAGATTGGCATCAAACTCTTGGGCAAAAGTATTCTTACTGGCAAATAATACAACAGCCAGTACCATTGTTTTTAATAACTTCATTGTGACGAAATTTAATTTAGTTTAGTTTAACCGCTTCTTCGGTAATTTTTTTAATAGTTGCATCGGAATTCACTCCTAATCCTTCTTGCTGATAAGCTAATTCACCCTCAGCATTAAAAACGCTTATAATATTGGAATGAGAAAAATCTAAAGGGGCTATTTTCTTGTAATTTACAGCCAATACTGCTGCAAACTCTCTGGTATTTTCTTCGGTGGATCTCAGGAATTCCCATTGCTCGCCATCCATTTTATTGGCTATAGCAAATTCTTTTAAGCGTTTAGGAGTATCCACTTCCGGATCAATGCTTACTAATACCAATTTAACATTTTCCTTAATATCTTCAGGCAGACGGGATTCGATATTGCGCATATCAGCAACTAATCTTGGACAAGCTGCTTTACAGGAAGTATAGATCATAACCATGACTAACACTTTCCCTCTCAGGTCTTTCATTTCAATATTCTGCCCATTTTGATTGGTCCATTTGGAAGGCAAATTATAAATCGACAAATCCGAAATAGGTTTCTCTTTAGCAACATTTTCTTTTTTATTACAGCTTTGAAAAGCTAAAAAAAGTGCAAAAATAGGCAAAACAAGTAAAAAATGCCTTCCTATTTTAAAAATTACTTTACGATTTTGGGATAAATTTAGACTCATTTTTGTTCTATTTTGATTTGGTTACGAAAGCTGTCGTTAATCTTTGGCACATCGAAAACCTAAATTTTTTGTAGTGTAATTGGCTTTTAAGCTTCCTCTAAAAGCGTAGCGCATAAAAGCGGCATAATTCATCAAATCGGTAGCATTTACTGATCCGCTTCCGCAAAAGAGATTCTTATCGGTGTCTTTATCTTTTCTGGATTCACCCGAAAGAAAAATACTGTTGAAGTCTGAAGTCCATTCCCAAACCAATCCATGCATATCATAAACACCCCAATAATTTTTGAAGGTATGCCCAACTGCATTCGAATACGTTTTGGGCTTCTCGTACCACGATAAAATGTATTTATTAAATTCTTCTTTGGTACGGGCATCAGAGCGTTTTTCATCAGCCATAGCCACATATTCCCACTCATCCATTGTTGGCAAACGCTTTCCTTGGCACTCACAATATTTTTTGGCTGCAAACCAAGAAACATTGGTTATTGGAGCGTTACTTAGATTATTTTTACCGAAATTAAAATCACTTTCCCATTGATTTAAATAACTTTTATCAGCAAATAATCCTTTCATTTTGGAACGGCTGTAATCTTGATGTTTTTTTACAAAGGCCAGGTATTGGGCATTAGTAACCGGATAGACATCCAAATTAAACGAAGCTATTTTGACTGGTTTTTTGGCAGTAGCACCATAAAGGGGGACAAAAGTCCCGCCTTCTATGTGTGCCATTTTAACTTCTTGAGCGCAAAGAGTAACATATATCAACAATAAAAAGGAGGTTATTATTTTTTTTAGTGGAAACATTGGGACTCTTTTTGCTTAAGTTTTTATTATTTTCTTTGGGCTTTCACCATTGCTACTGTCACTGATTTTTTGCTATTCCCCCAATTGGCATAAACATACGTAAGGACATCGGCAATTTGTTGGTCACTCAAAGCTTGAGGAGGCATAGCTCCGGTGAATTTTTTTCCATTTACGGTGATTGTGCCATTAGATCCTTTGATTACTTGTTTAATGGCACGATTCACATCGGCATTCAAATAATCTGATTTGGCCAATGGAGGAAAAGCACCTGGAATTCCTGCTCCAGTAGCTTGATGACAGGCGATACAAGTTTTTGTATAAACCCCTTTCCCTTTGTTTGCATCTTGACTAAAACCTTTCAGACTTAATCCAATTAATGCTATTCCTAAAATGTATTTTTTCATGACTTATAAAAATTTAAAATTGTATTTACTATTTTCTTTGAGCTTTTACCATTGCAGGCGTTACTACAGTTTTATTATTGCCCCAGCTGCTGTAAACATAAGTTAGAACATCGGCGATTTCATCATCCGAAAGATTCTGGCTTGGCATTACACTGTTTATTTTTTTGCCGTTTACAATAATCTCACCACTCAATCCTCTGATTACTGCCTGAATTGCTCTTTTTGGATCAGCATTCAAATAATCTGATTTTGCCAATGGAGGAAACGCATTTGGCACTCCTTGTCCTTCGGATTGGTGACACGCAAAACAAGTTGTTCCAAAGATTGCTTTTCCAGATTTAATTTGTTCAGGCAATGTTTTGGGCACAGTAGATTTGGCCACTTTTTCTCCTACAGGCATATTTTGAATATTTCCGCCCTCTGGCAAATATATTCCTTCTTGTGTGGTTCCTGAATAGATTTTTTTGTTTTCTTCACCCGTTACTTTCAACATTCCTAAAGCTCCTTTATTAAATGCTCTAAAAATAGAGTGATCGACCAAAATAAATGTTCCTGGCACATCAACCTTGAATTCTACAATTGCAGAACCTCCCGCCGGAATCATTGTTGTTTGTACATTAGTATTGATTGCATCTCCTCCTTCAATATGAACTTTGTCGAATATTTCACCAATAACGTGGAATGAAGAAACTAAATTAGGACCACCATTTCCCATATAAATACGAACAGTTTCTCCAACTTTGGCGGTAAGCGCATTATCACCCGCAATACTCCCCACTTTACCATTGAAAACCACATAATCAGGTTCTTCTTTCAATGCTTTATTCATATCAAAAGGCTGTACTCCTTGCTCGCCATAACTACCTTTAGTATAAAAATCACCTTGCATCACGTAGAATTCTTTGTCAACCGGTGGCAAACCGCCTTCTGGTTCTACTAAGATTAAGCCATACATTCCGTTTGCAATGTGCATTCCAACAGGCGCAGTAGCACAATGATAGACGTATAGTCCTGGATTTAAAACTTTGAAATTAAATACTTTTTCATGCCCAGGTGCTACGATTGAAGAAGCAGCTCCGCCTCCTTGGCCTGTTACGGCATGCAAATCGATATTGTGTGGCAATTTATTATCAGGATGATTTTTTAAGTGAAACTCCACCTCGTCACCAACTCTTGTTCTGATGAAACTTCCCGGAACTGATCCGCCAAAAGTCCAATAAATATATTTTGTTCCATCAACCATTTCTCCTTCTTCTTCTTTGATTTCCATATTGACTACCAAATGCATAGCTGGTCTATCGCCAACAGGTTTTGGAACCATTGGAGGAGCAGTAAGTTCAGCCTCTTTTTGCCCTTCTACTTTAATTTTTTCATAATAATCGGTATCATGGTTTTCTTCTTTTTTGGCACAAGAAAAAATACTAACCGCTGCAAATAATGCAAAAGCAATAATTTTATGAGGCTTGCTAAAATGGAATAATTGTTTCATAATTCTTTCGTTTTAAAAAGTGGTTTTTATATTAAGGATAGTTTTGTCTTTTTTTATCGTGATGTAAAATTAAATTATGAGATTTAAAAAATTAATGATAAATATCATGTTTTTAACTTTTATTTAAGATTTTTTTCGAGCTTCTAAGTTAAATATACCTCAATACAGCAATATCCTTAGAATCTTACGATTTATTTTATCCCAATAATCAAAACCACAAACAATCCTAAAGTTATTATTAAACTGATTTTCCAGAACGAATGAGCTTTTTTTAATTCCATAAATTGAAAAGCAACCAAAAGAAATTTAAAAGCAGCCAAAGCCATTATCAGTGTAGCGCCAATTTTACTAAATACAGAAAAACCAGCAATACAAGATGTTGTTAAAGTGAGGATTAACAACAATACGTAAATTAAAATTAGTGATTTTTTCATTATTAAAAKACATATATTGTTAAAAAAACAAATAAAGTATAGGAAACAAAAGCAGCCAAATTAAATCGCACATGTGCCAAAAAGCAGCACAAGCTTCAACGTCTTCAATAGCGGTATCTGAATCTTTCTTTTTCATACCGTAATTTGTCCAGCCCAAAATAACTAATCCCATAATAACGTGAATGACATGGAATCCTGTTAACAGCCAATAAAAAGTGTAAAACATATTGGTGTCCAATGAAATACCGCTTTCAATTTTATGATAATATTCTACGCTTTTAAGAGCCAAGAATAAAAAACCGCCCAGCATAGCCAACTTAAAAAATACCGATGATTTCTGAACTTCATTCTCCTTAAACTGATGCACTGCATTGGCCATAAAAAAACCGCTTGTCAATAAAAAAACAGTATTTGTTGCTCCGAAAGCCGTATTCAGCTGCATACGCGATTGGTGAAAAACAGTAGCGTTTTCAATTCCATAATATACAAATGCAACCAATGCCATCCCAAAAGTGATGAGTTCGAGAAAGATTATAATCCACATCAGGATTCCTCCCGGCGGATAATAGATGTTTTTGTAATTTATTTTTAGTGTATCCATTTGATTTTTGATTAATGATCTATGATTTGGTGGAAAACAATAGACTAATGATGAAAGATTTTTGATGTTGAAAAACGGAGTCGATTATATAGTTTCTCTTTTTCGGATAATGGCAAAAAAGTAAAGTTTCTCCCTTTAGCTCCGATTGCAGTGAAAATCCTCTCTCGTTTTTTCAACGAGAGAGATTGTAACGAAAAGCGGGACGATCTTAATAAAAAGCCTAATCTTTCTGCTCCAAAATCTAAAATCAGAAATCGTTAATCTAAAATCAGAAATCATTCTACTCCCAATCCAGCAGTCTTTTTTCGCCTTCAATTTTCTTGATGTCAGTGATATCTTGAGACATTTCGATCACGCCTTTATAGTTTTTATTGGCATCTCTTACTGCAAAATAGCGGATATAAATCAGGCGTTCTTTGTAGTTAATCCAAAAAGAAGATTCGTTCTGGGTTCCTTTTCTAAATTCATCCAAAATTTTAAGGACGGTACCCACACTTTTTGGAGGATGGCAAAATTTCACTTCACGTCCAATGATTCCTGCGCTTCTAGGAAACACGCGTTCTTCGCCCCTGTTATAGAAAATCACTCTGTCATTTTCATCCACATAAGTCAAGTCCAAAGGCATTGTTCTAAAAAGCAGATTCACCTGCTCCACTGTCATGTATCCTTCATCATAATGGGAAGTATTTTCTAATGAAAAAGGCAATTCCCTAATGGTAAAATCTTCGCTTGGATGCACATATTCCACTTTGGGGAAAGACGGTGGCGTTTGCGGTAACATCCAGCCAATTTCTTCTTCGCCCATGCGCATTTCAATCCAATCGGTTTCACTAAGAATGTCCAATGCATTTGGAAACAAAACGTTTTCTTCAACTCCCATCAGCCTATAAATTCCATCCATCAAAAATGGAGTGTTGCTTCCTACTCTTTCCAGATTATCTGTTTTGAGATAGTACTGAATCAAGCGGAACTGTTCTCTCAAATTATCATGAAACGACCACATTCCCTGCGATGGCCCAACCCAGCCTTTTTTCTCCAAAAAAGGGAAAAGCTGATTTTCTTTGCGGGCAAACCGTTTTTCTATGGTAAACAACTGATTGAATATGTTGGTATATTTTGGTAAATCAATCAATGGGTTAACGCTTTTTAGCTCTTCCAAAAGAGATACTATTAATTCTTTTTCCTGAAAGTAAATCCAAACTGGATGGCCTTCCGGCAATACTGGGGTATGAACTGTTTCTGTCATTTTAATTAAATTTTATTTTGAACCATTACCTTTTTCTAAAAGTTTTTTTTTAACCATTATGAGATTAAGAAAAATTAAGTTTTGATCTATATTCTAACTTTTACCTTAATGAGACTTAATATCTTAATGGTTCAATAAAAAAATGTTTATTGTATTCTTATTTTTGGTGTTTTATCTTTTCGTATAATTTCACTAGTGATTGCAGCAACTCAACAGGAGTCGTTAAAATTTGATAGTGATTTTGCCCGAACATTTGTGGCAGATAATATTTGGCTTCGGCTTCAATTGCTAATGCATAGGAATTAATATTTTTCGAATTGAGTTCTCGAAGCGCTTGTTTTACATCATTAACTCCATATTTTCCCTCATATTTATCGTAATCATTGGGTTTTCCGTCAGAAATCAGGATGACCCATTTGTTTTTGGTACTGCGTTTGTCCAGACGAACTCCTGCATGCCGCAGTGCTGCGCCAATTCGGGTGTAACCGCTAGGTTCTACAGCTCCTACTTTGTGTTTAGCGATATTCCAGCTTTCGTCAAAATCCTTAATTGTCAAATAAGTCGAATAATTCCTTGTTTTGGAATAAAAGCTGTCAATCGAAAAATCGATATTGAACTCATTTAAAATTTCCCCAAACAAAATAGAAACTTCTTTCTCTACATCAATCACTCTATTTCCGGCAGCATACCCATCGCTTGAAAGGCTAATATCAAGCAGAATCAGAATCGACAAATCCTTTTCCTTTTTTCGGTTCGAAATATAAATTTTATCCGAAGCCGTTCTTCGGGAATGCACATCAACATACAAATCGGTGATGGCATCAATATCAAATTCATCACCTTGAGTTTGTCTTTTTTGCTGTTGCATTTTGTTATTGACATTCGTCAGCATTTTACGCAAGCCCATTAAAGTAGAGGTATTCTTTACTAATGTTTTTTTATAATAATCGCAATCCGTTTTTAGCTGTAATTTTGGATATACTTTGCAAAAATTTTCTTTATAACTGTTTTTGCTAAAATCCCATTCATCATAACTGAGATGAAAACCTTTGTCATCGACAGAAGCACTTTCGGAAATCGTGGTATTTTCCATAAAATCCGCTTGATATACGGAATGTGAAGTATCGTCAACGCGAACGGTGTATTTCATATTCAGTTCTTCCAGCGCATCCTGATGATCTTCTAATTCATCAGAACCATCAAAATCACGCCAGTTTCCGTTGAATTCCTCGGCAGTTTCCACTTTTTCAAAATTATGGAGCATCACATAATCCTCCTGCTGTTTCTTGTCGAGTTCGACTGTAATTACTTCCTCAACAGCTTGTGCTTTCAGCGTGGTTAAAGGCTGGATTTCATTAGCCTTTTTAGTCTTATCCGAAAAATTTTGGAGTTCATTTTCACTTTCGTTTTTCACTTCGTTTTTCATCCATTTGCCAAACAGCCAAGAAAAATCAGGTTTGTTTTTAGCATCTGCTTTTTGGATAAAGTGATTTTTGGCTTTTGCCAAAAACTGTCTGTCGATTGAAAATTCTTTGAACAAAACCAAAAGAATTTCTTCGGAGGTTTCCAATGCTTTTTGCTGCGAAAGAAATAATTCTGGTTCGGTTTCCTCGGATGTCCAATTGCAATTCAATCGCTGTTGTACGCTTAGATACAAAATTCTAAAATGATAAAAAGTGAGATTCTCTTCCGGCGTAGGGAATTCGGCAAAGGAGATTGGGAGAAAAAAATTATTGTTTTTGTATCCTCCTTCTCTTTCGGCAGGAAATATTTCGATTGGATTTCCTGTCAAAGCACGCGCCATAATGGTCAAACGGGATTTTATCCCAGCAAGCGTAACTGTTCTGGCTTCCACTTCAGGGTTTATTCTTTTTCTGCTTTTTAAATGCTTGAAAAATTTCCCAACTAAATATTCATCTATCTCG
Organism: Flavobacterium sp. P3_A6; assembly: GCF_056403035.1. Classification (NCBI taxonomy): domain Bacteria; kingdom Pseudomonadati; phylum Bacteroidota; class Flavobacteriia; order Flavobacteriales; family Flavobacteriaceae; genus Flavobacterium; species Flavobacterium sp. P3_A6. The sequence continues at coordinate 19,876 of NZ_JBFUGG010000027.1, forward strand.
AAACCCATTTTTATTATTTTTATTTTCGGTATGTACGGACAACTCGCGAGTTGTCCCTACGCCCAATTGTTCGTACAAGATCATATCATCAAATTGCACAAATCCTTCAATGCTTCCAATGTCTGCAGATCATCTGTCAATGGTTCTACGACGGCAACGTGCACGGCCAATCTTTTTGGTAATCCGCTGTGGATGATTTTTGCAGCATCAACCAGAAGCCGTGTCGAAACCGTTTCGGTCAATCCTAATTCGGTTAAATTTCTAATCTTGTTGCCAATAGCTACCAGTTTTTTAGCTGTATCGCTGTCAATATTGGTTTCATTTACCAAAATTTCAATTTCAATTTTCGGTTCTGGATAATCAAATGAGACCGCAATAAATCGTTGACGAGTGGAAGGTTTCAGTTCTTTGAATCCCCTTTGATAACCAGGATTAAAAGAAGCTACCAGCATAAAATCGTCGTGTGCTTTAATCGTTTCACCCAATTTGTCTATAAAAAGCACCCGACGGTGATCTGTTAGGGAGTGAATCGCTACGATTACATCGGGGCGAGCTTCGGCAACCTCATCCAAGTAGATAATTGCTCCTTCTTTTACTGCAGTCGTCAAAGGCCCGTCTAGCCAAACCGTTTCCGCTCCTTTGATGATAAATCGGCCAATTAAATCGGTTGATGAAGTTTCTTCGTGACAACTGATGGTAATGAGTTTTTTATCCAATTGATGGGCCATAAACTCAACAAAACGGGACTTTCCAGTTCCTGTTGGACCTTTCAGTAAAAAAGGAATTTTGTTTTTATAGGAATGTTCAAAGACTTCGGCCTCTTTGCCTACAGCGTGGTAATAAGGTGCGGGTATTAAAGTATCTACTAACATATTTTTTAATTTTTATAAAAAACCGAAACGTAAAACAATCGTTTTATGGAAATGGAAATTCAAAAACTGTTGTCAAAACGTTCCGGTTAAAAAAAAGCTGAATTAGTTTTTTTAGTGATTAGTAATTAGCTGTTAGTGAATAGCATATAGGAATTAAAAAAAGATGATTTAAAACTAAAATCACAAGTTTTTCGCTAATCACTAATCACTTAAAGGCTAATAACTAATTTTATGCTTCCAAAGCTTCATCGGTTGGGCGTCCATATTTAAAGAAATCAAATATAAATAGCCCTATTCCTGTGGCGAACATCGTGGCGCAGATCAACAATACCACAAAGTGAATACTGATTTCGTTTTGCACGACCATAAATTCCATTTTCATTTTTCGTTCCAAATACACTTGAACCACTCCTGCTACTCCAAAGGCGACTGTCATTCCTAACATTCCGATATTGGATAGCCAGAAAGCGGCCATTCCTGTTGCGCTTTGGTATCTTTTTCGTCCTGTTAAATTCGGAAGTGCATAACTAATTATTGCCAAAACAATCATCGCATAAGCACCCCAGAAGGCATAGTGTCCGTGCATAGCCGTAACCAAAGTTCCGTGTGTGTAAAGGTTGGTTTGTGGCAAGGTGTGTGCAAAACCCAGCAATCCAGCACCAACAAAAGATACTATTGAAGAACCAATTGTCCAGAATAAAGCAATTTTATTAGGATGGCTTTTTTCGCCTTTACGGTACATATTCACAGCAAACAAAGCCATCGCCAAGAAAGCTAAAGGTTCCAAAGCAGAGAAAATACCACCTACGATTAACCAAATTTTGTTTACTCCTATGTAATAATAGTGGTGTCCCGTTCCCAAAACTCCTGAAAGGAATGTTAATCCAACAATTACATACAGCCATTTTTCGATCACTTCTCTGTCAACGCCAGTCAATTTGATTAATAAATATGAAAGAATACCTCCCATAATTAATTCCCAAACACCTTCAACCCACAAGTGAACTACCCACCAACGGAAGAATGAATCCATTACCTGACTGTCAAACCAAATCATTCCAGGCAGGTACAATAAGGCAGCAAACAATAATCCCATTGATAATACCAATGCTGTTGTGGTTCTGCGTTTTCCTTTGAAAAGCGTTCCTAAAATCAACCCTAAAAACAGCAAAACATTAATAACTACCAAGAAGTCCAATTCTCTCGGAATTTCCAGAAACTTTCTGCCTTCCCAGTGATTTAAGTGAAAACCGACGATAGCCACAACACCAACTACGGCAAGTGAAATTAATTGTACATAAGCCCATTTTACGCTTATCAGTTCACGCTGCGCTTCTTCGGGAATAATGTAATAGGCTGCTCCCATAAAACCCGTCAACAGCCAAACTACCAATAAATTAGTGTGTACCGCTCGAGCAACATTAAACGGAATAACGTCGTGCAATCCCTGTATTCCTATTCGGTCGAAGCCCATGATAAAACCATAGACAATCTGCAGTGAAAACAATAACATACACAGTGCAAAAAACCAGTAGGCTACTTTTTGTGATTTATATTTCATATTTAAAAAATTTAATTATTTTCTTTAGCTAAAGGCGAAACGATGCGGTCAAACCCGTTCAGATCGATTTTTCCGATCCATTTGAAGTAGGCCACCACTGCATCAGCATCTTTTTCGCTCATATTATAGACAACCATTTTTCGGCCGTTTGGAGCCCAAGGTATTGGTGACATCAATACAGCCTTGACATAGCCTTCTCCTCTGCGGTCGATAACTTTGGTCAGTTCTGGAGCATAATAGCCTCCTTCTCCTAAAATGGTATGACAACCCATGCAATTGTTGTGTTCCCAAATTTCTTTTCCTCTCACTACCTGTTTGTCAATAGCCTTGTAGTTGGCTTGATCATTTCTGGGCATAAACGAATAAATAGTCAATCCTATAAAGATTAAAAAGGTGACTAATGTTCCTCCCAGAAAAAATGCTCGTGCTTGTGATTTTGAAAGCATAATAATCTGTTTTTTGTTAGTTAATAAATTTCTTTTTTACATAAAGGACAAATTTGTCTTTTATTTGAATGCAAATATAAAAGATATTTTTGTCTTTTATTATAACATTTGTCATTTATTTTTAAAAATTATATTTATTTATTTTTCTTCATACGATATAAAAAACAAATTTTTAAAATTGTCAGCTACATAAGTTTTCAACAGCAGAATGTTCTTAAGTCACGTTCAAAATATGATTTTTGTCATGTTCCCATTTTTCAAATAATCGTAAAATTACAAAGACAAAAAAAGAAGCCCCCCAAATCACATTCATTTCTTATTCAAATATTTACAAAAATAAAAAAATAATATATTTAATTAAGGATAAATTTGTCTTTTATTAAAATAGTACCTATTTTTGTACTCTAAATTTTAATTATAAAAAACAACATTATGGAAACTTTAGAGAAAATCACAATAGGTGAATACGTAGCAAAAGACTTTAGAACTGCTGCTTTATTTTCAAAATACGGCATCGATTTTTGCTGCAACGGCAATAGAAGTATTGAAGAAGCATGCAATAAAAAAGCAGTAAATCCTGATGATTTATTAAAAGAAATCGAGACAGTTTTATCTTCAAAAAGTGATTCCGGAATTGATTACAATGCCTGGCCAATTGATTTATTAGCCGATTATATAGAGAAAACACATCACCGTTATGTCGCTGAAAAAACACCTGTTCTGCTTCAATTTTTAGACAAATTAAACCGAGTACACGGAGCTAATCATCCGGAGTTATTAGAAATAAACGAACTCTTTAAAGGATGTGCAGGAGAATTAGCGCAACACATGAAAAAAGAAGAACTGATTTTGTTTCCTTTCATCAAAAAAATGGTTCATGCTGCCATTTCAGACGAATTAATAGAACAGCCTCATTTTGGAACAGTAGAAAATCCAATTGCAATGATGATGCATGAACACGATGCCGAAGGGGAACGTTTCAGAAAAATAGCCTCATTAAGCAACAATTATACACCTCCTTCAGATGCATGCAATACTTATAAAGTAACATTTGCCATGCTACAAGAATTTGAACAGGATTTGCACAAGCACATCCATTTGGAAAATAATATTTTATTCCCAAAAGCAGCTAAACTCGAAAAAGAATTTTCGGCACAATCATAAACTATGTCAAACACTAAAAATCAACAACTATGGGGAACTATGTAATAAAGAGAAATGGTAAATACAAGCCATTTGAAAGTTATAAAATAAAAGATGCAATTGAAAAAAGTTTCAAAAGCGTCTCTGCAGTTGTTGATGAAAGTGTTTTTGAAAACATTATCATTCAGCTCGAAAATGAAGAAGTATGGTCTGTTGAGGAGATTCAGGACATGATTGAAAAAAAGCTATATGAAAAACATTACTTCGATGTGATGCGTTCATTCATGCTCTTTCGGCACACTAGAAAACTACAGCGTGAACATGTTCAGGGATTAAATGATGACACAACTTATGTCGACAGTTCTCAGACAATAGAGGAATACATTGAACAAACGGATTGGCGTATCAATGCCAATGCCAATACTTCCTATTCGAATGCAGGATTGGTCAATAATGTGGCGGGAAAAATTATAGCCAATTATTGGCTGGATAAAGTCTATACCAAAGAAGAAGGTTATGCGCACCGCAACGGTGACATTCACATTCACGATTTGGATTGCCTCACGGGTTATTGTGCGGGTTGGAGTCTTCGTGTATTACTTAACGAAGGTTTCAACGGAGTGAGGGGCCGTGTAGAAAGCAAACCGCCATCTCATTTTAGAGAAGCATTGGGCCAAATGGCTAATTTTCTTGGGATTTTGCAGAGCGAATGGGCTGGAGCTCAAGCATTCAGTTCATTTGACACCTATTTGGCCCCTTATGTTTTTAAAGATAATTTGGGTTTTGACGATGTTTTAAAAGCAGTCAGAGGTTTTGTTTACAACCTTAATGTTCCCGCACGCTGGGGTCAATCGCCATTTACCAACATCACTTTGGACTGGATAGTTCCCGATGATTTAAAAACACAGATTCCAACCAAAAATGATCATCATATATTTGAAGACACTATCACATCCGACTTATTAATCAGAGCCAAAAAGAGAGGCGTATCTAAAATTACCGACCTGCGATATGAGCATTTTCAAAAGGAAATGAACCTCATAAACAAAGCATATTATACTGTAATGACCGAAGGCGATGCCAACGGACAGCCGTTTACTTTCCCAATTCCAACGGTAAATATCACTGAAGCTTTTGACTGGGATGGTGAAAATACCGATTTGCTTTTTGAAAATACAGCCAAAATTGGTTCTTCCTATTTCCAGAATTTCATTGGAAGCCAATATGTTTTGGATGAAAACGGCAATCAGGTTGAGAATGAAAATGCCTATAAACCGAACGCCGTACGCAGTATGTGCTGTCGTCTGCAATTGGATTTACGGGAATTATTAAAACGTGGAAATGGTCTTTTTGGAAGTGCCGAAATGACAGGAAGTATTGGGGTCGTGACCATCAACATGGCACGTTTGGGTTATTTAAACAAAGGAAACAAAGACAAATTATACAAACAGCTAGATGAGTTTTTGTACATAGCCAAATCGACTTTGGAGAAAAAAAGAGTCTTTATTCAAGAAATGTATGACCGAGGATTATATCCGTACACCAAACGTTATTTAGAGCATTTCAGAAATCACTTTTCGACTATTGGCGTGAACGGAATGAATGAAATGATTGAAAATTTCACCAATGAAGACGACAATGTAACCTCTGAAACGGGCATTGAATTTGCTTCTGAAATTTTGGATCATATCCGCAACAGAATGAGGGAATTCCAAGAAGAAACTGGAAATCTCTACAACCTTGAAGCCACTCCTGCCGAAGGAACGACTTATCGTTTTGCCAAAGAAGACAAAAAACGTTTTGACGATATTATTCAGGCTGGACAGGAAGAAAATATTTATTACACGAACAGCTCCCAAATTCCAGTGGATTTTACACAAGATCCTTTTGAAGCTTTGATGCTGCAGGATCAATTGCAGTGCAAATATACAGGAGGAACCGTTTTGCACTTATACATGAGCGAAAAAATAAGTTCGCCCGAAGCCTGTAAACAGTTTGTCAAAAAAGTAATTACAAATTTCAGACTGCCATACATTACCGTAACTCCAGTTTTTAGTGTGTGCCCAATACACGGCTATTTAAACGGAGAACACGAATATTGTCCGAAATGTGATGAGGTCATCATTGAGGAAAAAACAAAATTCATTGAACATTATATGGAGTAAAAAGTAAGTGTAATTTAACCGCAAAATTCGCAAAGGAAGCGCTAAATCCACAAAGCTTTGCGTACTTAACGAAACTCATTGCGAACTTTGCAGTGAACTTTTAAACCTTTAAACAACTTTAAACCATTTTTAAAACCTAATAATATGAAACTAACAACCAATCAGATTTTAGAACAAAATCAAGAATTACGCACCAAATGTTTGGTGTACACACGAGTAATGGGCTACCACAGACCAGTAGAAAGCTTTAACATAGGAAAAAAAGGTGAACACAGACAACGAACTCATTTTACAGAAGGAAAGTGCTGCTAAGCCTATTTACAGCTTAACCCCTTTTACATTATTGGATTACCCGCACAAATCAGCTTGCATACTTTGGTTTGCAGGCTGTAATATGCGGTGTTTGTATTGTTACAATCCCGAAATTGTTTTTGGAAAAGGAACCATTTCCTTTGAAAAAGCGATTCAATTCCTGAAAAGCAGAACCCTTTTATTGGATGCTGTTGTTTTTAGCGGAGGTGAATGTTTACTGCATAAAAAAAGTATTCCGTTTATAACCGAAGTCAAAAAAATGGGATTCTTAATCAAAATTGACACCAATGGCTCACAACCCGAAGTCCTCAAAGAACTCATACAAAAAGAACTTATCAATTATGTGGCGCTGGATTTTAAGGCAATGCCTGTACATTTTAAAAAGATAACGCAGTCAAAACTTTTTATCCCCTTCGAAAAGTCATTACTTTTATTGCTTCAAAACGGCATTTCTTTTGAAGTGCGAACAACAGTACATTCCGAATTATTAAAGAAAAATGATATTCAGCAGATGATTTCTTATTTGGAAAACATAGGTTATACTGGAAATTATTACATTCAGCATTTTGTAAATGGAACAACAACCATAGAAAAACTAGGACATTCGTTCAAGGAATTGGAAAGTGAAAATCTTTCAACACAAAAAATTAAAGTACATTTTAGAGGATAATTATGAAATGAGCATGACAATTAAATCTGTCGCAAACACAAATGAAGGTATGCGAAACAAGGTTCAACGACTTCAATTAAAAATTAAAAATTGGAGTTAATTACATGTTCCAACAAAAATAATATTATTTACACATGAGAAAGAGCTGGATTTTGGTCTGTTTTGTGAATTTTTTCATTGCTTCGCTAATGGGACTGTTGCTTCGATGGATGTATGTTGCCCCAATTGCGGGAGTAAATTTTCAGTTTTTAATGCACGGGCATTCGCATGTTGCAATGCTGGGCTGGGTGTATTTAATGCTGTACTGTCTGATATTTCATTTTTTTGTTCCGAAAGAAGCACAGCAAAAACCCATTTATAATCGATTATTCTGGATAACCGAAATTGCCGTAATTGGCATGATGATTGATTTTCCTGCCCAAGGATATGCCTTTGCTTCTATTCTCTTTTCGACTTTGCATATTTTTTGCAGTTACTTTTTCTGTTATTTGATTTGGAAAGATGCCAAACTAACTTCCTTTCCTGAAAAAAGAATGCTTAACACCGCTTTATTTTTTATGGTTTTCTCCACATTGGGCGTTTGGTGTTTGGGACCTGCTGTTGGAATTATGGGAAAAGCAAGTGCTTTTTATCAAATCGCGATCCAGTTTTTCCTTCATTTTCAATTTAATGGTTGGTTTTTATTTGCTGTTTTGGCTTTGTTTTTCAAACAGTCCAAAATAAAAATTGAGGGTAAAAAATTTCGTTTGTTTTATAATTTATTTGTCTGTTCTACAGTATTGACATTGGCTTTGCCCGTGAGCTGGTCACTGTCGAACCCAATTTTTTATTGGATAAATGCAATTGGAATTGTAATCCAATTATTTTCAGCGGTGCTTTTTATACAATTAATTCAATCTCAATTTCAAGCGTTCTTTGATCCGTTGTCTACATCGGAAAAAATGGTTTACCGATTTGCACTGTTATCATTAGCCTTAAAAATCATCATACAGTTAGCCGTTTTAGTTCCTGAACTGGCACAGGTTTCCCACGAGATCAGGAATTTTGTCATTGGCTACATCCACTTGACCATGTTGGGCATTATCACTGGTTTTCTGTTTGGATTTGCGTTGCAAAATGATTTTTTAAACTCGCAGAATAAAATTCAGAAATGGGGAATCTATATTTTTTTACTGGGCTTTGTGGCAACCGAAATTCTTTTATTTCTCCAAGGCACTTGGTTATTGCTGAAAAACGGAGCATTCCCTAATTATTATCAAAATCTATTTTTGTCAAGTATCTTTTTGCCTACGGGACTATTACTGCTGACAATTGGTGTTTTCAGTCATGCAAAAAAAACATTCAATTCTAAACATATAAGTCATATAAGATAAAAAAGTCAGTTGGTCAAATTAGTGATAAAAAAGTGAATATAAGTTGAGAACGTTTATGTAAGGCAATCTAACATTGCTTAAATGATCTATTGTTTTTAACGGATTTTATTCAAATTAAAAACTTATATGACTTACATGTTTTAAATTAATCGATATTTTTAAACTTAAATCTAAAATTATATGAGCCATCATTTATTGTTAATCATTCATCTTTTGAGTGCGTCCATTTGGGTTGGCGGTCATTTATTGCTCGTCTTAGGTCATTTACCACAAGCCCTCAAGGAGAAAAATCAAAATATAATCCTCGACTATGAACGAAAGTATGAGCCAGTGGGAATGACAGCATTAGTTTTACTGCTAATCACCGGAATTATGATGGCTTATAAATATGGCATAAGCATTGAATATTGGTTTCATTTTGCAACTCCGATCGAAAAAGTAGTTTCAACCAAATTACTTTTACTCTTGCTGACTGTGCTTTTTGCATTAAGCGCACAATTCAGAGTATTGCCAAAACTTAAAAACAATCCCGATAAATTGCCCGAAATGACTTTTCATATTGTATCTGTCACCTTAATCGGTATTTTGATGCTGATTTTTGGGTCTTTCGTGCGTTTTGGAGGGTTTTGATTTTGTGACTTTCCTCCAGCTTTAGCTGGAGGAAAATGAATAAATATCAAAAATAGCTTTAGCCAAAAAAGAATGCAATTTTGGCAAAAGCCATTAAAATGTTCTTTCTAAATTTTATTCTTCAAGCTAAAGCCGAAGGCAAGCCAAGGCCGGAGTAATTCAAAAACTTTGACCCAAAAAAGGCCTAAACCTTTATTGCTATTTCTATGAAGAATAAAACTAATTTCTTAAATTTGTAAAAAACCGATTATGTTTTCCAAAACCTGCGAATACGGCATACGAGCCACGATTTTTATCGCTTCAGAGTCTTACCAAAACAAAAGAGTTGGACTTAAAGACATTGCTAAAAAAATAGATTCACCTGAAGCTTTTACGGCAAAAATTCTTCAAATTTTATCAAAAGACAACATTATCAATTCCATAAAAGGAGTTGGTGGCGGTTTCGAAATTCCTCGAGAGACGATGAAAGAAATCAAACTGGCTCAAATAGTGAATGCCCTGGAAGGCGACCGCGTTTTTACCGGCTGTGGTCTGGGGCTTACCCATTGTTCTGAAGACCATCCCTGCCCAATGCATGAAAAATTCAAATCCATTCGAAACGAATTGGCCTTTATGCTCGAAAATACTAATCTGGAGGAATTGGCTCTGGGAATAAAAACAGGAGATACTTTTTTGCGGTACTAATAAAAGTAATCTTATATTTACATGATGTTTTTTTAAATGGCTAAATTTAAAACTGAATCATGGCTAAATCTAAGGAATCCAAATTAAGTACTTTTTTAAAAGTTGATTACAAAGAAGATAATAGCATTTGGCTCACCAATAGTCTGACGCTCCGAAAGATTATTGGCATTATGGGAATGGCCATGCCCTTATTATTATTTGGATTCCTATATCTAGACACTGGGCTTCAATATCCTTTAGAATCCATTAGCCATTATTACTACACCCGTGTCGGCGGCATTTTTGTCATTATTTTAAGTCTTCTTGCCTTTTTTCTAATTGTTTACAAAGGCAAAGCTCCCATAGATTTCTATATTTCCTTATCCGCAGGATTTTTTGCCTTGCTGACAGTTTTATTCCCAACTAATAATATCACGAATATATGCTGTGATCCTGCCAAAAAATATGCTGTTACGATTTTGCCAGTAAGTGATTTCAGAATGTATTTTCATTACACAGTAGCTGCATTATTTTTTTTATGCCTTTCCTACATGTCTTTCTTTTTGTTTACTAAATCAAACAAATCACCAGACGAAAGAGGCAGACAAAAAATCATCCGAAACCGTATTTATAAAACTTGTGGCGTATTAACGCTTATGGCGTTATTAGTTCTGTTTGCAGGTTCTCTCAAAATAATTCCTCCAAGTTATTTCAAAACCTTTCCATTAACTTTTTGTATGGAAACCTTGGCTATAGAAAGTTTTGGTTTTGCGTGGTTAATCAAAGGGAATACGCTGTTTAAAGATTAAAGAGCAGTCAATTCTGCTTCAATTTTTACAAAGACTAAAAAACGACAGAGAATGTATATCAATTGTAAAAACTGCCATCAAACTTTCAAGGGACATTATTGCAGTAATTGCGGCCAAACCGCTGAGACATACAAACTCAATTTACATTATTTATGGCATGAAATTCAGCATGGATTATTTCATTTTGACAAAGGAATAGCCTACACAGCAAAACAGCTGTTTACTAGACCAGAACATTCGATTCGGGAATTTATAGAGGGCAAAAGGGTTAAACATTTCAAACCTATTTCTTTGGTTGTGATTCTCGCAACAGCTTATATTGCTTTAATTCATTTGCTTCACATCGACTTATTTGTAAAACAGAACAGAAATTAGATTCAAATTACCTAACTAATATTGAACTTCTAAAAGAATGGATGACTTCCCATTTTGCTTGGATTTCTTATGGATGAAATATAAATTACTTAGTTCTGAAACAAAAAAAGGCTTGATGAAAATCAAGCCTTTTTCATTGATTAAACTGTGGCCAGTTCGGGGATACAAAGCGCAAACAGTTCGCTCTTATATTGCTGCAGCTGATTTTCGATGTTTTGTTTACCTTTCTCAAACCAATTATTAGAAGAAATCAATGATTGATAATATTCAATTCCCTCATTCAGATTATTTTTGAAAGCTTTCAGTTTCTTAGCCTGAGGAGCCGAGATTTGCTCTGAAAATTCATTGATTTCTTTCTTAAGATAATCCATATACATTTTCAGTTCATTGATAATCACATTCGGACGCTCTTTGTTTCCTAGCACAGAGGCATTCCCATAAATGTGTTTTACCATATCCAAAAGCGAAACTTCTTTGTCAAAATAAGCCAAATTTGGACCAGGGCAAATAACAACACCTTGAGGCTGTCCTTTTATTTTTAAGTTGTTTTCAAGATAAGAGGCATTAGCCAAACCTACGCAAAGACAAGATTTCTCAGTAATACTGTTTTTTCTTCTGTCAAAAGCTTCATTAGACAATGAATTCTTAACAGTATCCAGCTCTTCCAATTTTAAATCCTGATATGCTTTCGAAGCCGGGCACATTCCTTTTGGACCGTATTCTTTGCTCAAGGCCAAGAATTTTTTAGGACAGGAGCTTCCTGCTTTATCTTCTTGAATGCGCTTTTGTTTAAAAAACTCATTTGTAGTCCCTTTCACCGCATTAAACGGTATTCCCAGCGGCGAAATATGACTCAAATAAAAATCATCTTCTTTGGCTTTTTCTAACAATTTTCTTGTTTCGACATCTACAGAAGTAGCTTCTGGAACCAATAAAAATGGTGAACCCCAACCTACAGAATCAACTTGATAATGCTCCAATAAAAAATCATGTTCTTCAGCAGTGCCGACTCCGCCTTGAACCGTAATTTTTAATTCCAATGGTGTTTCAGGAATATGCAATCCTTTTATTTCTAATGCTTTTACCATCAGCTCATGAGCCGATTGGATTAATTGTTCTTTCTTCTGTTTAAATTCTTCCAAAATAGGCCCTAACAAATAGCCATCGGTGGCAAAGGCATGCCCTCCACAGTTTAAGCCAGACTCAATTCGATATTCTGAAACCCAAAGTCCTTTTTTGGCCAAAAAATTTCCTTGAATCATCGCAGAGCGAAAGTCGCTTACTTTCAGGATAATTTTCTTTTGAAGTTTATCATTTGCATCTGGATAAAAAACAGGGAAATTTTCAAAATAAGCGTACAATCTAGGATTCATCCCCGCCGAAAGCACTACTGAAGATGACAGATTACTGTTTGCAAAACCTCGAAGAGATGCGTGTGCATCATTAAATTCAACCGGCAACTGTTCGTCTTTAATAAAATTGTCTTTATCGACTTTGGTCATAATATTCACATCAATTTCACCAGCCGAAAGATTTTCCTCTAGGTAATTTTTAATGGTATCTTTAAAAGCGATTCCGTCGTCAATTAAATCCTGCAGTCCTTTTTTAATCTCCGATTTGTTAGGCAGCATTGCAATATAATTCTCCAGTGCGTGTTTGCTTTCGGCTAATTCCACTTTGAATTTTTCGAATTTTTCTTTTACGATTGTGTCCATCAAATTCAGATAGGAAGTAACACGTTCTGCACGATAATCATGGATTTTTTCTGTTATTTCCTTATATGGCATTTTGAATTTTTCACTGTAAAAAGCGTTCATTCTTTCAATCAAATCATCATCTATAATAGAAACTACAGATGAGATTCCATACTGCGCCACACGAATTGGACTATCAATGGTATAAGCCAATCCCATCACTGGAATATGAAAAGTATGTGGTGATTTTTTAGTTGTCATAAGTATAAAAAATTGGTTTAAAACTTTCTGCAAATATCACTATACTAATTTGCTTAAAAACTGATAATTATCATACCCGCACGAAACATATTGCATTAAATTCGCGGGTTGCAAAAACAGCAAAAACATTTTTTTTAACAAAAACATTTTTTTTGAAGTTTTTAGAAAGCTTTGATAAACGTGCAGCTTCAAAGTTTTACCTTATATTTGCATAGAATTAATCTTCAATTAAAAAAACACCATAAAAGTTTTTAAAAAAATGAAAAGTCTTAAAGAACGTATATTGGAATTAAAAAAAGAGAAAAATGCGGTAATCTTAGCGCATTATTATCAAGAATCCGATATACAAGATGTGGCAGATTATGTGGGGGACAGTTTGGGATTATCTCAAGAAGCGATGAAAGTAGATGCCGATATTATCCTTTTCGCAGGAGTTCACTTTATGGCCGAAACTGCCAAAATATTAAACCCTACTAAGAAAGTTATTTTACCGGATTTGAAAGCAGGCTGTTCTCTGGCCGAATCATGTCCTCCAGAAGATTTCAAAAAATTTACTGAAGCACATCCCGATCATATCGTAATCACTTATGTAAACTGTTCTGCCGAAGTAAAAGCATTGACAGACATTGTAGTTACTTCGTCGAATGCTGTTAAAATTGTACAATCTATACCGAAAGACAAGCCTATTATTTTTGCTCCGGATAAAAATTTAGGAAAATATGTAATGGAACAGACAGGCAGAGAAATGTTGCTTTGGGATGGCTCTTGTATCGTTCACGAAGCTTTTTCACTGGATAAGCTGATAGCTTTGTACAAACAAAATCCGGATGCCCAAATCATTGCGCACCCAGAATCTGAAACACATATCCTAAAAACAGCCAACTACATTGGTTCTACCGCAGGTATGATTAATTATGTAAAAAACAATCCAAGCAATAAATTTATTGTTGCCACCGAAGCGGGAATTTTACATAAAATGAAACAGGAAGTGCCTAATAAAATTCTGATTCCAGCACCTTCAAACGAGGATAACACTTGTGCCTGCAGTGAATGCGGTTACATGAAAATGAATACATTACAAAAAGTATACGACTGTTTATTGAATGAAACTCCCGAAGTTAATGTTCCTGATGACATTAGAGAAAAAGCATTAATCCCTATCGAACGCATGCTCGAATTATCTTAATAATGATTACAACCAATTATTTAATTATAGGTTCTGGAGTAGCAGGTCTAACATTTGCCTTAAAAATGGCCAACCGTTTTCCTGAAAGAACCATTACCATTATTACCAAAGCAAACGCAGACGAATCTAATACCAAATACGCACAAGGCGGTATCGCAATTGTTACAGATAAAACCGAAGATTCATATCAAAAACACATTGAGGACACTCTGATTTGCGGGGATGGATTATGTGACGAAACTGTAGTTAAAATGGTTGTTACCGAAGGCCCAAAACGCTTGAAAGAACTTATTGAATGGGGTGCCCAGTTTGACAAAAATGCCAAAGGCACTTTTGATTTAGGCAAAGAAGGAGGCCATTCTGAAAACAGGGTAGTACATCATAAAGACCAAACTGGTCATGAGATTCAGCGTGCCATTTTGGAACAAGTAATGCAAAAAGAAAACATCAGTGTTCTGGATCATCACTTTGCACTAGAATTGATTACACAAGATCATCGTTGCATAGGCGCTTATGCTCTTGACGAAAAGACAAACGAGGTAATCACCTATCAATCTGATTTTACTTTACTGGCCACTGGCGGCATTGGCCATCTTTATGGACACACCACCAATCCAATCATAGCAACTGGTGACGGAATTGCAATGGCTTATCGTGCCAATGCAGTTATCCAGGATATGGAATTTATACAGTTTCACCCAACAGCTTTATTCGATAACTCTAGGGGTTCCAAGTTTTTAATTTCCGAAGCGGTTCGTGGTTTTGGTGCCCGCTTGAGAACCAAAAAAGGGGATTTATTCATGCATCTTTACGATCCGAGAGCCGATCTTGCTTCTAGAGACATTGTTTCCCAAAGTATCGATTTGGAACTAAAAAAATCAGGAGACGAATGCGTATATTTAGATTGTACGCACTTGGATATGACAGGATTCAAAAACCATTTCCCAATGATATATAAACACTGCAAAAAAGTGGGTATCGATCTTGAAAAAGAATGGATTCCCGTTGTTCCTGCCCAACATTATTTATGTGGCGGAATAGTTGTAGACATTAACGGAAAAACGTCTATAGAGAATTTATTTGCCTGTGGCGAATGTTCCAGAACAGGATTGCATGGCGCCAACAGACTCGCTTCAAACTCCTTATTGGAAGCCTTGGTATACTCGGATAAAATATACCATTACTTGGCTGAAAATCCTTTTATCGCTCCAAAAACAGCTAGCACTATAACTTCTTGGCCAATCCAAAACAAAACAAAAATTGCTCCCGGATATATCGCTCAAACCAAAGCAAAACTACAATTGCTGATGCGTCAAAATGCAGGAATCGTACGATTTGATTCAGATTTATTACAGGCAAAAGAAGTTCTTAAAAACCTGCAAAATGAAATTGATGAAAAAACACACAATCATCTCGTTTGCACCGATTTGTACGAATTGAATAATATGATTGACATTGGGAATCTTATCGTTCAGCAGTCGATTGACCGTAATGGCAATTGTGGCGGATTCGTAAAATTTGAATCGAAAGATATTAAACAATAAATCATTTGAAAGTAAATTTTAAAAGTCCCTAGACAGGAGAATGTTGAGGGGCTTTTTTAGTTTGTCTTAAATTATGAATTTGGAGATTCTCTGCAATCATTGATTACAGCTATACTATTTTACTGTACCGTTTTTATACTTCTAAAAATTTTACATTGTGCTTCTAAAACTGCTTCATTAAAACCGTGAGCTGTATTTGGCAACAAATAATACTTTTTTTCGGGAGCTTTTATTTTATCAAAATAGGCTTTGGAAGCTTCTTTCGGTGTCATTATGTCTTCGTTCCCTTGAATTAAATAAACGGAAATTTTAAACTCCCAATTGTCTTTCATCAAATCAATTGTGGCATTCATGGAATGAACTCCAAGTTTGCTGTCACCTACATAATTGACGAATGAATAATCATCACCATCTTCTCGATTTTGCTTGTCTTTAGGATTACTATAGGCAGGAGCTTCAACAAACCAATCTTCGAGAGCGGGAATCGAATTGGCTCTTTCATATTTCTTTAAAACTCTAAACAACTGGCCAACTTTTTTAGCTCTATCGTAAGGTGGTTTACCTATAGAATTCAATACTTCTAGAGATTCCTTATCATTTTCATTCTCAGCAATTTTATAAATTTTATCATAAAATGCTTCATCAATACCTGGTTTCACAATTTGCGAATGACCTACATAGGCATAAAAAAGATCTGGGCGTTTGGTAACAATTTTAACCCCAAGTGCCGATCCCCAAGAAGTGCCAAAAAGTATGATTTTTTGTTTCCCCAAATGCTTTAAAAGATATTCAGACACTGCAACTCCATCGGCTGTCATTTGTTCTAATGTTAATGGATTCGCTTGTAAAAACTCGGGAGTTAATTCTTCTGGAGCGATACGTCCAAAAGTTTTTCCAGTACCTCGCTGATCCCATTGAACAATAATAAAATCTTTTGATAAATCTTTGTACAGATTATCCGAATAAGGGCTAATAGGACTACCCGGCCCTCCGTGAATGAACAATATTACAGGTTTAGAATTTTCTCCTTTGATGGTTATCCATTGTTCAATACCATTTATCAAAACAAAGTTATCTTCAGAAATTTGTTTTTTAATAATGGAGTCATTGGATTTTTTTGCAATTGAAATCTGCACTGAAGATTTAGCGAAAAGTGATGCAGATAGCAGTAAAAAAATGAAAACTAAATTCAGAGAGGTAATGAGATTTTTCAAAACGATATTATTTTAATTAATTGAGAGTTAACAAGTAATAAGACTCTCTTCTTTTAATTTGTTACACCTTTTATACGAATTATCTCAACTAATATTTAATCAAAATAAAAACTACTTTGCCTGACTAAATTTCTTTTCGTCTTCTGTTGTTGGTTTTCCGGTGGCATTTGGCTGGCCCTTACCTGTAGCAATTAAGTTCTTCAAGCTTTGTTGAATATATTGAGTCCAGGCATTACTACAGATATCATAACATTCAAATTCTGGAACCAGTCCATGATGTGTAACACGGATTTCTGTTTTATTATCTTTCTCAGAAATTTCAAAACTCATTTTGGTTCCTGTCCATTCGCTTTTATCTTTGGTAAACTTAAAATAGTTGTACTTCACGAACCAAACTACTTTTTGACTGGGAATTACTTCTGTCAATTTGATTTGGCAATAATGAATATCTTCATAATGGTACGTAAACTCATCGTTGAGTTTTGCGGTATCACCTTCAATTTCTTCAGACCACCATCCGCGTACATTGGTGATGGCGTTGAATGCCTCTTCTGGAGTTTGATTTACTATTAATGTAGTGGTAAAATCGGATGTTGTCATTAGTAAGTGATTTAAAATTCAGAATATCAAATATACCACTAATTATCAATTAGTTACAATTAAAATAAACTATTCCTGATAATTTTTCTTTCTTTCCATTTCGTCTTTTATTCTTTTGTTTACATCTATTTTTGCGCCCCGCAAAACATAAATGGAAATTTCAGGCTCTCTGGCATATTTATTAATTCTTTTGCCTGCCAAATAAACGGTGTCAAATAATGGAATTTCGGTTTTTCTTTCTTTGTCTTCGTCGTTATCTTCTTTTACTAAGATGACATCCTTAATTTTCATGCTCAAAGGAAGCCAATTGATATAGTCGGCATTAAAGGAATGAGCAACTACTTTTTTGTTCTTCATATAATAATTAATGGCGCCGGCCTGTCCGTAATTGTCACAAAGAATTAAGGTGTGCTCCAAATCCGGCAGTGTTCCCACAACCGAATCCACTTTTATGGCCAATTCTTTCCAACCCAGCATATCGGCAAAATCTTGTGGAAGCAAATGATCTTTACCGTCTTCCCAACGAAGCAACCCAAATTTCTGATAAGCTTTGGCATGATTCGCTATATATTCGGGGCTTTTGTTTGGAAAAAAGGCTTTGTACATCGGTATAAAAAGCAGTATTGGCAATATGATTAAAACAGGCTGTAAATACCTTTTCCATCCTTCTTTTAATTGATCACCCAAATAAACAGATCCAAAGGCAATATAAATAGGATAAAGTCCGATAGCATAATAATCTTTAGCTTTAAAATACATAAAAACAGCAAGCGTAAAAATTATGCTCCAAAAGAACAGCTTGTATTTTTGGAACGACTTGTACAATAACAGCGCTAACCAACCAGATACAATCACTAAAAAAGAACCAATAAAAAAAAGCATTTGCGATTTTAAAAATTCCAATCGATCAACATTTACCAACTGCGTATCGGCTAATTCTTTTAAATGGTGAATCACTGGAAAGCCGTTTGTGTATTGCCATAAAAGGTTTGGCACAATTAACAGCAAGCCCATAACAAATGCAATATACAATTTGGGCTGGGCAAAAATTTTACGTTCTTCTGTCAATAAAATGGCAGGAATCAATCCAATAATCAAAAATCCAATATTGTATTTATTCAAGAAACCAAAAACAAAAACAATTGCCAAAATGAAAAGCCATTTGGTGTTTTTGGAATTGATATATTTGATTAAAATGAAATAAAAAGTTGTCCAACACAACACATCAAAAGAGTTGGGCTGGTATAAAGTATTCAGTCTTAAAAGCGCTGAAAAAAATATACAGGTCGCTCCCAAAACCAAGGCAAACAAACTGCCTTTCAATTCTTCGATTGCTTTCCAAACCACAACTATAGTCAAGGCACCAAACAAGGCAGGAAAAAATTTAATCCAAAAAACAGAATTTCCTAAAAGATAAATTACATACGAAATCCAAGAAGTAAAAGGCGGTACCGATAAATATCCCCAAGCCAAATGATGCGCTTGATCAAGGTGCAGATATTCATCCCGCTGTAAGTCGTAATCGGAACTTATTAATGAATACTGCAATACAAATTTCAGTATAATGAAGCCAAGTAACAGTAATTTTTTTTTGTTCATTGGGTATGCTATTAGTTACTTTCAATAATCTCTTTTAACGCAGTTAATACCGGATTTTCCCCAGTACTTTCTTTTTCCTCTACTGCTCCGGGACGATTGTCTTCTTTTATAATTTCAAGCTGAACAGCGTTTTCCGATTCTGAAATGAGGTAGCTCATAATGAAATAATTTTCTTCTTTGTCCTCAAGGTCTGGTCTTGGAAAAAACAAACTGTATTTTATGAGTTCATTTGGTATAATTTCCAAAATTTTGCCCCATTGCTCTAATACTTTATTATCCCACTCCACCCGAAATCTGATCTCGCTTCCCACCATCCAATCTGTTAGAACTTCGCTTCCGTATTGCCATTTTTTGACCAATTCCGGTTTGGTTAGAGCATCCCAAACTTTTTGTTTAGAAGCATTGACAAGAATAGTTGATTTACTTGTTATCATTTCTATGTGATTTAATTTTTCTTTATACTATTGATTTTCATCAACAAGGAGTAAATATAACAGATTTCAACTACAATAAATAAGCTTTTGTAAAAAGGATTTTTCTCTCATTTTTCCAAAATATCTTGTAAGCTGCGTGAAGGATAGAAATCAATGCCATTAAGTTAAGGGATTTTAGATTGAGGATTAACGATTTTAAATTTCAGATTTGCCGTGGCTAAATATTAGACTGTTGATTTTAGAAGTTTTTTTACATCTTAAATCAAAAATCGTTAATCAAAAATCAGCAATCATTTTATCTTTTAATCCTTAACTTAATGACATTGGGATAGAAATATAGAAATAAGCTACCGAAGTAGCATGGATAGCCCGACCCCGCCGAACAAAGGGGCTGTATAAGCGTCTCTATAAATAAGCCCCTTTATTCGGCGGGGTCACGCCCAAATTATCTCTAATAAAAAAATCCCAGTCACTAAACTGGGATTATGATTAATAAAGGCTTTTCTGCCCACTATTTTTGTTGCGGTTTATTTCCTGATGGCAGGTAATACAGCCAGCTAAAGCCTATTAAAAACAGAACTAATGAGGCAATAAATGCCGGTATTAAAATTTCTTTATTGTTATCCAAAGCGTTGTTCAGCGAGGCATACAACAACCAAATCTGAATGGTGACATTCAAAATTAATATGAATATCAAGGTCGAAAGAATGTTGTTCAGCTTATTTGGATTCGCTTGATTTTGACTGGTTCTAAAGGTACTCATAGCTATAGGGTTTAGGCAAAACATCTTATTACAAAATAAAATATTTCTTTTTTTTGACCATTAATAAACTAAATTTTAGCTTAATGATTCTTAATTCCTTAATGGTTTATTTTTTTAAACTGCATGTTCTTCGTGCTGGGACGCTTTAACATAAATATCATTTTCCTTGAAAAACACTTCCAGACTCGGCAATGCTCTTGGCGGCGGCCCTCCCAGAACATCTCCTGTTTTGGCATCAAATGAGCCTTCGTGACACGGGCAATGAATGATTCCAGTGCCGGGTTTGTAAAATACAGAACACGACAGATGGGTACATTTTTGCTCATAAGCTTTGAAATCCCCGCTTTCGAGATGAATCAAAATATAGGGTATGGTACTGCCCTCGATTACAAAAGCACGGGTTCCGCCCAATGGAACTTCCTCTTTCTTGCACACAAAATGGTCTCCTTCTACTTCCTCTTTTGGAAGCAAATAGGCTTTGGCCGCCACAAGTCCGCTTCCTACCATCAGACCGCCCGAAACAAGGGTCAGGAATTTGGCAAAATCACGACGGCTTACATTAGTCGCTTGTTGTTTGAGAATTGGAAAGTCTTTCTTCCAATTTTTATTTAAATTATCTTCCTTTGACATTTTTTTATGGTGTGAAAAGTTTTGTTTCAGTTTGTTTTAGAAGC
Source organism: Flavobacterium sp. P3_A6 (assembly GCF_056403035.1). Classification (NCBI taxonomy): domain Bacteria; kingdom Pseudomonadati; phylum Bacteroidota; class Flavobacteriia; order Flavobacteriales; family Flavobacteriaceae; genus Flavobacterium; species Flavobacterium sp. P3_A6. The sequence goes on from NZ_JBFUGG010000027.1 coordinate 40,864, forward strand.
TATCTGCAATCTAAAATCTGCCTTCTATTCTATTTTCTAAAATCCTAATATATAATCAGCTCAGTACTTCCCTTCGGCATCATGATATTGACTTTGGTGTTAACTATTTCTTTGCCAAAAATAAAAGTATTGATTGGTGTACTGTTCGGACGCATTTCCTCGATTTCGGTTCTTGTACCAAAAAACAAAGCACCGCTTGGGCAAACTGTCGCGCACATTGGTTTTTTGCCAATGCTGGTTCTGTCATAACACATTGTGCACTTCATCATTAAGTCGTAGGACTCTTCTTTTTTCGGCACGCCAAACGGACAAGCCAAAACACAATTGGAGCAACCGATGCATCTTTCGGTATTTGCGGTATGCACGATTCCGTTTTCATCTTTGGATATCGCATCGGCGGGACATACATTGGCACATACCGGATCGTCGCAATGCATACACACTTGGACGGTAGTTTGCACAGTCGAAGCCCGATCAACATAATTGACGCTGATTAAGGATTCCTGACCGTTGGTCTCACATTCGGCGCAAGCCAATTCACAGGCTTTACAGCCAATGCAGCGCTGCATATCTACAAAAAATTCCTCGTTTTTATTGAAACTGGTGTAATTCATTTTTCCTTTTTTATAGATTAAATACTTGCATATGCTGTTGATTCTTTGGATGGTGGCGCTATTTCCTTGAGCGGTTCCAAGTGGCAGGCACATACCTTGAACTCCGGTATTTTGGAAATAGGATCCAATGTTCCCGGCGTTAACTGATTCGCCGATTTTTTACCCGACCAATGGTACGGTATAAAAACAGTGTCTTCCCGAATGGTTTCCACAATATTCGCAGGAAAAATTCCTTCCCCGCGTCGGGTGGAAACTTTTATTAATTCTCTTTGTTTGATCCCAAATTGTTGCGCCAGTTTAGGATGAATTTCCAATAACGGTTCTGGATACTGATCTACCAATTTACCTATTCTGCGGGTTTGCGTACCACTCAAATATTGGGACACCACACGGCCCGTTGTCAAAATCACGGGATAATCCGCATCGGTCACTTCTCCCGGAAGCTTATACGGCGCAGGATTAAAATGCGCTTTCCCGTCAGGGGTTTTAAACTTTTTGTCCTCCCATAATCTTGGTGTTCCGGGATGACCTATTTCTGGACAAGGCCAAAAGACCCCCATCTCGTCTTCAATTCTTTGATATGTAATTCCGTAATAATCGGCTGTACCTCCTTTGGAAGCCACGCGCAATTCGTTGAAAATAGCTTCGCTGTTTTCATATGTGAATTTATCTTTCACGCCCAAACGTTTGGCCAATTCCAAAATGATAGAAGTATCTGTTCTCGCCATTCCTGGAGGAGTTACCGCTTGGCGGATGCGAATCACCCTTCCTTCTGCAGATGTGGTGGTTCCTTCCTCCTCTTCCTGCAAAGAACCTGCCAGCACAATATCGGCGTGGCGTGCGGTTTCATTCAGGAAAAAGTCAATACACACATAATATTCCAGTTTTTCCAAAGCTTCACGAACATAATTACTGTTCGGCAAAGACACCAATGGATTGAAACAAATCGAAATCAGTCCCTTAATTTCTCCACGGTGAATGGCTTCGATGATTTCATAGGCCGAAAGCCCTTTTCCTGGTAAATCTTTTTCGTTGATTCCCCAAACTTCCGAAATATACTTCCGGTGTTCCGGATTCTCGATATCCCTGTTTCCTGGCAATTGATCGCATTTGTGACCGTGCTCTCTACCTCCTTGGCCATTTCCTTGGCCGGTAATAGTTCCGTAACCACAATACGGCCTTCCGATTCGACCTGTTGCCAATACCAAGTTGATACAGCCCAAAACATTATCCACCCCTTTTGAGTGATGTTCAATTCCACGGGCGTGAAGCAAGAAACTCGTCTTGGCTTTGCCCCACAATTCGGCCGCTTCGCGTATTTTATTTTTATCGATTCCCGTAACTTCCTCTGCCCATTCCAGCGTATAATCTTTTACGGCATCAATCGTTTCCTGAAAACCCGAAGTATAATTATCAATAAAATCGTGATCCAGCATATCGTGATCCACCAAGTATTTCAGCATTGCGCCGTACAAAGCCGAATCGGTTCCAGGACGCACATCCAAATGAATATCGGCAGTTCTTGCCAGCGGAATCATCCTTGGGTCAATAACTATAATTTTGGCACCGCGGTCACGGGCTTTCCAAATCCAGTGTGTCAGTGTTGGGAAAGTCTCGCTGATATTGGCACCAGCCACAATAATCACCTCGGCATATTCTAGATCTGAATAATTATTCGAAGCCCTGTCCAATCCAAATGCTTTTTTGTTTCCCGCACCTGCACTCACCATGCACAAACGTCCATTGTAATCCAGGTTTTTGGTTTTTAGAGCCACGCGGGCAAATTTTCCAACCAAATAACTTTTCTCATTCGTCAATGAAACGCCCGACAGCATCGAAAACGCATCATTACCGTATTTCTCCTGAATACGTTGGATCTCTGAAACCGTTTTGTTCATTGCTTCGTCCCAATCCAAAGGTATAAATCCTTGCCCTTCTACCCTTTTCAATGGAGACATCAGCCGGTCAGGGTGGTTATTCTGCAAATAGCGCTGTACACCTTTTGGACATAATCTTCCTTCGTTAAAAGGAAATTCCATCCAAGGCTCAAACCCTACCACTTTATTTTCTTTCACCAATAATTGAATGCCGCATTGCATCCCGCAAAAACAACAATGCGTTTTCACCGCCTCATCCGGCTCATCCCTGCCCACATATCCGTCCTTGGGCGCATAATTCAACGTGGGGCCAAAATGCTTTACTATATTCTCTTCTTTAACTGGTAATTTTGCCATTTTATATTTTTTACAATTGTATGTCGTCTTTTCAAAATCTAAAATCTCAATCCTAAAATCTTCCTCCTTTGGGCGTGACCACAATAGAAAAAGGAGCTGATTTAACAGGGTCTTGAATCGCCCCTTTCCCTATTGCGGTCGGGCTATCCATGCTACTTCGGTAGCTAATTTCTATCCCTCACGCGGTCGTAATCAATATCAGTTTTCAATAAAAACATTTAGTTCTTTCAACAATACACCTTCGTTCCAATCTGCCTTCTGTTCTCTTTTTTCTAACCTCAATCTTCTTATTTCTAGCTTCCAATATTATCCAAATAAATTCCCGCCGTCCAGCCTTGCCTTCAAATGCGCTTGTGCTAATCTTGATCTTTTCCCTTCGGGGCTTAAATCCAAATGTGATGTTCCGTCTTCATGCGAAAAATCAAAACCCAATTGTTCCGTTACGGTTTTCAAATCCTGAATATGCAATTTAGTGGCAAACTCCTCACCCGTATGCGGGCAAACCGCCATTCCCATTTTCATTCCTTGCTTCTTGTAAATGTGCGCCCCGATTTGAGCCGGACGCTGAATAATATGGAAAAACTTCCCGAACGGAATCCAAATCAAAAACATTATCACCGTAACGGCATGCAAAACGGCCAAGAAATCAAACGCAAATCCCTTCATAAACTGATACGAATACGTCAATCCCAATCCAGTTACCGAAATGGCTATCAGTAAAATAAGCGGTAGCAAATCCCCCTCAAAAGATTGAGTGGCAATCAGCCCAGGATTCGTCAAACGTCTTCTTAAATAGTACAGTGAGCCAAAAATAACCAGATACGATGACCAGTTCAAAGCGTGAAAAGTCAAAAAAGCGGTAATGGAATCCAAATCAAAATCCATTACTTTAAACCCAAAAAAATACGCTTCATAAGTAGAAATCGTATTGGGAGCCATTGCAAAATTAATCCAGCCAAATGTAAGCGGTATCGTGATCAAAAATGCCGAAGTACATCCCACAGCAATCATAAAGTGCGCCATCCAACGGTATTTCCCCCTTGGATAAATAAACTTTTGAAACGCGATATTCTCCACCGACTCTTTCGTGGCAAACCAAAAATGTGAAAACACTTTTCCTGTTATCAAATACGTAATTCCGCGCTTAAAATAAATCCAAGTTGGCGGTCGTTGCAGCCAAACCGTATAGCGGTACACAATCCCGAAGAAAGCAAACACCGTCCCAAATAAATAGGTCACGAGTGCCGCATCAAAATTTTGCAGTTTTCTGGAACCAAAAAACACCAGAACAATCATAAATACTGAAAGCGTGGTAGCAATCAGCAATGCTTTGATGTTATATGTTTTGTTTTTCATATATATAATTTATTTTATCAAAAGTCGCATCTATTATCGCCTTTCAGGGCAAATACATAAGTTTTTTTATTGGAGTTGTAAAATTAGCAAAAGTAAAAACTAAGTTAAAATACTTAAGTAGTTTTCAACACACAAATAAATTAAAATATGTTATAATATCAGTTATAAATGCCATATCTTTTGTATTCAAGGGAGTTGGCTCTCTTTTTTATTTTGGTTTCGAATGAATTTGCATCATTTACTCAAAAAATAATTTAACTTGGTTTCTCACATCCCTTGCGGTTGTAAAACCACCAATTAATTGTTGTAGCTAATATAGTGAAAACAATCAAGCCAATAAAAAATTGATTAACAGTACCATTTGCCGTAATATTATTTCCTATGAATTTAGAAAAGATAAAAGGGCCAAAAGCAGCAATCGCGGCAGTCCACCCAATTACGCCTGCAGCTTGACGCTGATTCTCTGAAAATATGATAGGAAACTGTCTAAAAGTGCCCGCATTTCCAACTCCCGTAAAAAAGAACATTGATAAAATCACCCCTACAAATAGCGGAAACTGATCCATGCTCGTAGGTGAAACCAATCCTTGGGTAACCAAAATAATTGCGCCAGTTAAAATTCCAAATCCTGTTATGGTTGTCAATATGGCTCCTCCAATTTTATCGGCTACAAAACCAAAAGCAACTCTGCTGGCAGAGCCAATAAGCGGTCCGTAAAAAGCATATACCAGTGGATCCGGCGCATCCGGAAAATCACCGTATAAATATTTAATCATCAAAGGAAATGCAGCCGACAAACCTGCGAACGTTCCAAAAGTCATTACATAAGTAATGGTGCAGAACCAAGTATGTTTGTTTTTAAAAATATCCATTTGCTCTTTTATGGAAGTCTGCATTGGAATACTTCTTAAAAAGAACCAGCTGATAACTGCCAAAACCAAAAGAAAAGAGGTGTACCAAAATGCTGCCGATTGAATATAAATTTTCTTGTGTGTAACGGCCCCATTTTCGGGATTGAGTTTGTTTAATATTTTTTCAGCCAATTTAGGATTGGCATTCGCAATCGCTTTTGATTTTGCTTTCAAAGGCAATGCTGCAAAAATTTCTACATTTTCATCTGAGTGTGTTGCCACAGTTACCGAATCCAATACTGGTTTCTTTACATTGTCCAAAATTTTAGTTTGCACTTCAGCATCCAGTGCTGCAAAAACTTCTTTTTGTTTCTCAACTGTCGAATCTTTAAAAACATTCAGTGTTTCTTTTGCATCAACACTCGTAAATACCGATGAAGCTCCATATATGCTCACACTCAAAATAAGCGGAGTGACAAACTGAGCTAGAGAAACCCCAAAATTCCCGATTCCTGCTTGTATTCCGAGTGCTGTTCCTTTCAATCTTTTTGGAAAAAACAAACTCGTACTTGGCATAAAGGACGAGAAATCCCCACCGCCAAATCCACAAGTAAAAGCCAAAACGGCAAATACCCAAAACGGAGTATTAGTATCCATCACCGCAAAACCAATACCGATTACTGGTATTAATTTAAGTAAGGTAGCCAAAGCCACAACGTGTCTTGTTCCAAATATCGGCAGGATAAAGGTGTGGATGATTCTTAAAAATCCTGCAGCCAAACCCGGTATTGCCACCAGCCAAAAAAGCTGGTCTTTGGAAAACGGAAAACCAAGCCCCGGTAATTTCACCGCAATTACGCTCATCATAAACCATGAGGCAAAAGATAGTATTAATGACAAAGTTGTAATTGTTAAAGTTTTCCAAGCAATTTTACTGCCGGTGTTTTCCCAGAAATTTTCATCTTCTGGTTCCCATTTGTCTAACCAAGTTTTCATATTCTATATTATTTGTTTACACTAATTAAAATTGTCCGACTCCAAATCAAATTTCAGTGAAATCCATCTTTCAAAAAAAAGATAAAAAAGTCTTTTATTTATAGTGTAAAATTAAGAGTCAAAAAGAATATAAAATATGATTTTTATCAGCTAAGAGAAATGTGCTAAATTATTGCAGCTACTTAATTAAATTGTATCCTTATTTTCGAAATAAATTTCTCATTTTTTTTAATCAAATCTCGGTTATAAACTTAGCTTCTTAGTAAGAAAACCAAAATTTAACTTAATGGCATTGCGAGAGATTTTACAAACTGACGAAGTAATAACAAATATGATTTTTTAAATGCCTGTGTATTTGGAACCTTGGATGATGCCTCTTTTTTCGATTGTGGAGTCGATATAATGCTGAATTTCGGACTTTTTGAGTCCCCAGTTTGGGGTGATGAGCAAATCCCAATCGGAGATTCCGAATAAACGCTGAATGACAATATCGGGGCGCAGGAGCGGAATTAGGCCACAAAGCAAATCGGTGTATTGTTCCAAAGTGAAGAGCGGGAACGGATTTCGTTTGTAATGAACGCCCATAATCGAACCTTCGACAATGTGCAGGTGGTGGAATTTGACAAATTTTATTTGAGGAAAACGGTTGATTTCATTGATATAGTTGAGCATCATTTCGCAAGTTTCCCAAGGGAATCCAAAAACGGTGTGCACACACAAATCGATTGGGCTGTCCTTTAACAATTCTACGGCGGTTATGAACTCGGCGTGGGTACAACCCCGGTTTATTTTTTCTAAGGTTTCATCATACATGGATTCCATCCCCATTTCGAGATCGACATCGAATCGATTACAATAGCTTTCGAGTAAGGCAATTTTTTCGGCATCGATACAATCAGGACGCGTCCCAACCGAAAAACCAACTACCTCGTCGGGATTGAAAGACAAAGCCCTGTCATATATTGTTTTGAGATAATCGACATGGGCATATGTATTAGTATTTGGCTGAAAATAGACAATGAATTGGTCTGCTTTGTATAATTTTTTGGCGCGTTCCATTCCCTGAAGCAATTGGTCTTCTATCGTGGGTGCTTTTCTGGAAATATCTGGTGTGAAGGAATCTGTATTGCAATAGGTGCAACCGCCGTAACCTTTCAGCCCATCTCGATTGGGACAGCTAAAATTACCGTCTACAATTACTTTGAAAACTTTTTTTCCGTTGTATTTTTCACGAAGATGGGTACCGTAATTGTTGTACCCTTTTTTGTTAGATTCTTTTTCTGCCTTCATTTTGCAAAGTTATTCACTATTATATAGTGCCAACAATGACTTTTATCAGGGATTTTGTAAAGGTAATTTTAGACACAGATTACACAAATTTTCACAAATCTATACGCTTAATAGGGTTCGTGAAATTATTACACGAATGAATTCGTGATAATTTGTGAAATTCATGTGAACCTTTTTCATTGTAGAATCAAATATTTAATAATTTCGACTCATGATGATTAAAAAAATCCCTAACCCCCAATCTTAATCATACTTCGATTTTGAGAAAAAAGAAGCGGATTTTGGAATTTAGCATCATCATCCATTCCGCCTCGCATGGCGTGTTTGGATTTTATGTTTTGAAAAATAAGCGGTTCGATTGATTCTCCTGCTCTTAAGGTGTCAAGCAATGACGTTTCGGTATTAGAGAACAAACAATTTTTCAGTTTCCCATCAGCGGTTAAACGGATGCGGTTGCAGGTACTGCAAAAAGGATTGGTCACGGAACTGATTACTGAAAAACTGCCTAGATAGGATTCTATCTTGTGATTTTTAGCGGTGTCATTCGGTTTATCTTGCATGCGCTCTACCCTTTGTTCGGTATAAAAATCATTGACCTGTGAAAGGATTTCAGCGTAACTCACCAATTTTTCCTTATTCCATTGATTGCCGTCAAAAGGCATGAACTCAATAAACCGAATCTGAATGTTTCGGTCTTTGGTCATCTCAATAAAATCGATAATTTCATTATCATTAAACCCCTTGATAACGACTACATTTAGTTTCACCTTGAAACCGTTTATCTCAAGCAAATCGAGATTTTCAATTAGTTTTTCAAAATAATTACGGCGAGTGATTTGGTTGAATTTGTCTTTTTTCAAACTGTCGATACTCACGTTCAAAGTGGTGACTCCCGCTTCTTTAAAGGTGTCAATGAATTCGTGAACCAAAATTCCATTGGTGGTCAAAGTGAGTTCAACGCCTAATTTTCCTAATTCTTCAATAATCTTTTTGGCATCTTTTCGTACCAAAGGCTCACCACCGGTCAATCGGATTTTGGTCACGCCCAGTTTTACGAAAGTCTGGGCAATGGTAACAATCTCATCTGCAGTCATCAGATGCGCCCTTGGCGTAAGCGCAATCCCCTCGGCCGGCATACAATAAGTGCATCTCAAATTACAATGCTCTGTAATCGAAATGCGGAGGTAATTGTGCGCTCTGCCGTGGTTGTCCTGCATTAGATTGATTTTATTTTCCATGATTGAAACCATTTAATATTTTAAATAAATGCAATACCGAAGGAAATACGGCATCCATAGATTCACTGGCTCCCGCTGTGGAACCCGGCAAAGCCATAATCAAGGTATCGCCCTTGAAACCGACCACACTTCGGGAAAGCATCGCATAAGGCGTTCTGTCCTGCCCGTAAGAGCGAATAGCTTCCTCGATCCCCGGAATGCGTCGGTCAAGCATTGGAATAATGGCTTCGGGGGTGACATCTCGATTGGACAAACCCGTTCCGCCGGTTAGAATAATCAAATCCTTATTCGCAGTACACAATTTATTTATCGTTTCCTGAATATCGGCAACCTCATCTGGTATTATGGTATAATTCGAAACGCTTAGTCCCAGTTTCTTTACTTTATCCGAAATTACTTTTCCGGCTCTGTCTTCTTTTTTTCCGCTGGAAACACTGTCCGAACAAACAATTACCGCGACCGATAAATCAAGGTCTTCTTTGACTCCATAATCGGATTTTCCTCCTTTTTTGTGAAGCAGTTTTATGGTCGAAATTTCAACTTGTTTGTCGATAGGTTTTAGCATATCGTACATCGTCAAAGCCACTATCGAAGCGCCGTGCATGGCTTCGACCTCAACGCCTGTTCTGTAAATTGCTTTGACAGTTACTTTTATCAAAACCGAATCTTCCAACATTTCATATTCAATTCCGGTAAATTCAATCGGCATAGGATGACAATCTGGAATAGAATTCGATGTGTTTTTTACTGCAAACAAACCCGCTGTTCGTGCAACTTCCAATACATCGCCTTTTGGAACTGTTTTATTCAAAATGGCCTCCATCGTTGCCGGCGAACCTACTTTTACGATTGCTTGAGCTGTAGCTGTGCGCTGTGTTATTATTTTATGGGTGATATCTACCATTTATTTAGTGACTAGTGATTAGCTTTGGCCGTAAACCTTTAGAGTTATACCTTACTAATTAATTAAAAAATATTTCCTCTTTGTTCTTGTCTCTTTCTTCTTTCCTTTTGCAGTTTAACTCTTTCTAAGTATTCTGCTTCCAAGTATACGATTCATCTTCAAAAATTTCTTTTCCAAAAATGGCTGTTTTTTCTTTTATTTCTTCCACCAAAAACTCCAAAGCTTCATACACCACTTTTCGTCTTGGAGCTGAAACAAAGACAAACAAACATATTTCACCTGTTTTTACCGTTCCTAAACTATGGTAAATATGCAGACAGGAAAGCTCATATTTGGCGAAAGCCGATTCCCGGATTTCATAGAATGTCTGTTCTGCCATTTCTTCATAGGCAGTGTATTCTATTGCGGTTACTGTTTTACCGTCAATCACATCGGCACGAACTTGGCCTAAAAAAATATTATGCGCGCCAATCGTAGTTTTGCTTTGGTGTTTGGCAATCGAATTTCCAATGAATTCTGATGTTATTTGTCCCTGAATAAAGGAGCTTTTCTTTGGTTTATCTGTTGGCATGGTTATTATTGTATATATTTTTATTTTTTGAAATTGAAATTCTCATTGCAATTGATATTGATATTGCCATTGAAATTTGCTATTGAATTTGATTCTTCAGCGATTCAATTCCTTTTCCTAAATGAAAAACTCCGACAAATCCTGATTTTTGAAGATAATTCATTGCTGCTAAACTGCGCTGGCCTGTTTGACAAAACAAAACAATTTCCTGATTTTTATTCAATTTCTTACTGTAATCCTCTAATCCGCTCAAAGGAATCTGAATAATATTTTCTCCTTTAAACTCTGGTGTTTCATCCAATTCACGAACGTCAATGACAACGATTCCCAACTGACTGCATTTCTCTAAAAAAGCTTCTGGAGTTAAATCTTCATTTGTTTTTTTACTGTTCAAAAGTAAACTTCCCTTTATAAATCCTTTTTCAATTGCTTTTGGATTTTTGACAAAATCAATAATTTGGGTTTGAAAATACAGGGCATCATAAATCAATAATTTACCCGACAATACCGTACCGATTTCTAATATTATCTTAAGCACTTCGGTAGCTTGAAACAACCCCAAGGTATTAGGCAAAATGCCCAAGACTCCTGATTCTGCACAATTTGGAACCGCATTCAAACTTTCTTGCTCCGGAAACAAACAGCGGTAACTTGGCCCATTTTTATAATTGAATACCGAAACCTGCCCTTCAAACTTATGGATTGAGGCATACACCATCGGAATTCTTTTGGCAACCGACACATCATTAATCAAATAGCGAGCGGCAATCGCGTCGGTGCAATCGACTATGATTTGGTACTCATCCACAATTCTGGTGGCATTTTGCGAAGTAAAAAATTCTGAAAAAGCCGTCACGTTGATTTCAGGATTGAGTTCCAAAATCGCTTTCTTAGCTGTTTCGGCTTTACTGTTGCCACAATCCCCTAAGGTGAACAATAATTGTCTGTGCAGATTGGTTTCGTCCACCGTATCGCCATCCACAATCCCAATGTTTCCTACTCCTGCCGAAGCCAAATTTTGCAAAACCGGACATCCCAAGCCTCCCGCACCAATTACCAAGACACGAGCATCCAGTAATTTTTGCTGGCCTGTTTCTCCAATTTCCGGAAGAATTATTTGTCTTGTATAGCGTTTGGAATTTGTCATTTTTTATTTTTTATAAAACTGAACTTTTGCGTATGATTTACCGCAAAGTTGCCGCAAGGTTCGCAAAGCTTTACAGACCTTGCATAATTCTTATCGCTTCTTGCGGTTAATTTTCACTTCCTAACCACCCGCAAACGGTGGCAGAAGAGCAACCACATCCTGATCTTTAATTGTGGCTTGCAAATCAACAATTGTTTGGTTAACCGCAATATTATAAGCGGTGTTTTGCATTTTTTGGTAACTGCTTTCGATTTTTGATTTCAACGCCGAAACCAAAATAGTATCTTCATTGAAAGTGAAATGTTCTTCTTTCATTTGCGTAATGTCAGCGAGTAAACCAAAATATTTTAACGTTATGGTCATTTGGTTAAATTTTGATATTCTTCTGGTGTGTTTATATTTTGTACTTGATGGTTCCATATTTCAGGAACTTCAAGATTTCGGTGTTTGACGTCTTCGATTGCCTGTTGCAGTTTCAACTTGTTTCCGGCAATCTGCTCACCAAAAACAATCCGCATCGAGCGGTCGTATACCCCAATCAGCGGGTTGGTTTTGTCTGCAATTTTCGTTTGAGTCACCATATCGGTTTCGCTATGGCTTTCTATCATCCATTTCAGCAATTCGGTCGAAACCATTGGCACATCAACACTCAAAACAAGATTCACTTTGGTTTTGGATTCTTTCAGTCCAGTGTAAAGTCCGCCCACGGGACCTTTGTTTGCTATCATGTCTTCCACTCTGGAAAAACCTAAAGCATCGTATTCCTTATTGGCAGATACTATCAAAATATTGGAACCCACAATTGGCTGTAAGGCATCACAAATGTGCTGAATAAATGTCTTTCCGTTCAAATCCAACATCCCTTTATCGGTTCCCATACGCTGGCTTTTCCCGCCGGCTAATACTATCGCCGTTATTTTATTTTCCATAATTTGATTTATAAAGAATACTGCTTAAGCTGTTCATCCAAAAATTCCCAGCAGGCAACATTGATTTTTTCATAAGACTCAATAAGCGATTTCCCATAAGGAGTTATGACAGTACCTCCGCCCTTATTTCCACCAACTTGAGTCGCAATTAACGGTTCTTTGGAAGCTTTGTTTGATGCATCAATTAATTTCCATGCTTTTTGATACGAAATATTCATTTCCTTAGAAGCTTTATTAAGCGAACCTGTGGATTCAATCAGCTTTAACAATTGAATACGTCCCTCGCTAATAAGAATTCCATCATCGCTTTCTATCCAAATTTTGCTCTTGATTTTCAAAGTTGTTTCATTTCGTTATACTTTTACAAATATAACGAAATGAATGTATCCAAAAAATAAAAAAAGAGTTTCATGCTATATTTTTTGTTATAAAAATGAGGCTGAGAACAATGATATGCAGATTTAGTATTGATTATTTGCAATTATTTGGGACTTCCCCAACTAGTTTAACAACAAACCAAGCCACATACGATGTGAAAGCTAGCGGAGATGCTTCTTTCGTCAAGTATGACAAACTTGTGCGATACTGTTTATCTAAACCGTCCTGTTTTGTCATCCCTTTTTTAGATTTTTTCGACAACCAACGGTTAAACCGCGCTATAAAAAACGTTTTTTGTTGCTGACAAATCACAATATAACCTAACTAGCCCCGGTTGAAGAGGAAATCCTTTTGTGCCGTCTCTTCCAAAAAAACGGGAGGCACAAAAGATTGCAACGGAAAACGGGACGATATTAACAAAAATGCCAAATCTTTCTGCTTCAAATGAATAATCAGCCCTCAGCAATAAAAACAGCAAGATAATTACTCCAAAAAAGAGTACTGAAAAGCAAAAAATAATTATATTCGCTATCCAGTTTAACTATAACCAGCTATAAATGAATATCAAACAAGCCACAACAATAGACGAAGTTATTCAACTATTGGATGAAATTATCGAAAACTCAAAATCAGAACAAAGCGCCATAGGCATGTTTACCACTTTATATAGAGAAGTCACGATGCAAATAAAAAAAGGCATTGGAACCGGTTTATTTCAAAATCCAGAACGAATGGAAAAACTGGATGTCATTTTCGCCAATCGGTATTTGAAGGCTTATTACCAATACAAAGCAAAAGAAAAACCGTCGGAATGCTGGGAATTTGCTTTTCAGCAGGCGGAAAGTTTTTGGCCAATAGTGGTTCAGCATTTACTGCTCGGAATCAATGCGCACGTGAATTTGGATTTGGGAATAGCCTCAGCTCAAGTCAGCACTGTAGAGAATATCGAAGACTTAAAATCCGATTTTGACCAAATCAATGTTATCCTCAGTAATTTGGTAGAAAGTGTCGAAAAATGCCTGGTTAAAATTTGGCCGACATTGACAATCATATTAAAATTATCAGGTAAAATTGACAATTTCTTTATTGACTTCAGCATGAAAACCGCAAGAGACGGCGCTTGGAAATATGCTACTGAATTTGTAGCAATTCCAGAAAAAGAAAGAGAAGCTTCGATAAAACAAAGAGACATCAAAGTCACCAAAATAGCTAGATTGGTTTCAAATCCAGGCTATTTAGTTAGTGGCGTTTTCAAATTCATTCGATTATTTGAAAAAGGAACGGTCGCTCAAAAAATAATAGATTTACAGATAGTTGGAGAAAAAACCAGCACACAACCTGTATTGGAAACTGTTTACGTAATGGCTGATAAATAGTCACTTTAATCTGCAGGAGATCTAACCGCAAAGTTCACAAAGAAAAAACGCAAGGTTCGCAAAGCTTTGCGTTCATATTGCTTTCTTTGCGAACCTTGCGGTTAATTTATTTACAAATATATTAAATTCGTTTATGCAGTCTCTTTTTCAAATCGAGCAATTACATCCTGATAATAGTTAAATGTGGTTTTGGCAATGGACTCCCAGCTGAATTTTTGTAAAACTCTCACACGGCCTGCCTTACCCATAGCGGTTGCCAATTCTTCATTATTAAGCAATGCATTCACTTTATCAGCAAAAGCTTTTTGGAAAACCAATGGATTCAGCGGATTGAAATTGGTTCTCGAAACACTCTCCAGCGGAATCAAATAACCTGTTTCTCCTTCTACAATTATTTCTGGGATTCCGCCTACGTGACTGCCCACAACAGACGTTTCGCAAGCCATCGCTTCCAAATTGATAATTCCGAAAGGCTCGTACAATGATGGACAGGCAAAAACCCGAGCGTGACTGTACATCACTTTGACTTTTTCTCGAGGCAACATTTCCGAAATCAAAATCACACCCTCACGTTTGGTTTTCAATTGGTCGATAAGTGTTGAAGTTTCAAGAGCAATCTCTTCAGTGTCGGGAGCACCGGCGCAAAGCACAATCTGGCAATCTTCATTAAAATATTGAGAAGCTTCTATCAATTGTGAAATTCCTTTTTGGCGGGTAATACGACCTACAAAAAGTACAAATGGAATAGCCGGGTCGATTCCGTATTCTCTCAATAAAGCCTCATCAAAAGTAGGCTTGTAAAATTCGGGATCAATTCCATTATGAATTACGGTTACTTTTTTAGGATCAACGCCATAAGCTTCCACTACATCGGTTTTCATTTGTTCACTTACGGCAACGATTCCGTCGGCAGACTTATAGGCATTAGTTTCAATCCATCGCGACATAAAATAGCCGTTCCCCAATTGTTCCACTTTCCAAGGACGGTGGGTTTCCAGACTATGGGTTGTCAATATCAACGGCACCTGCAACAATTCCCTAGTAAAAACACCAGCCAAATGTGTGTACCAAGTATGGCAATGGACAATATCGGCTTTTGGGGTAGCCTGAGCCATTTCAACATTTCGGCTTAGGTTATGAAACATCTTGATGTGTTCGTTTTCGGGATCCACCATTTTGGTCAAACACGAATTTATGCCTTCTACGTGCATCGATTCCCGATTTTCCTTTTGGTCACCAAAACACCGAACTTCAACCTGTCCCAATTTAGACAATTCTTGGCTTAAAAAATCAATATGTACTCCTGCTCCGCCGTAAATATTTGGGGGAAATTCGTTGGTATAAAGTGCTATCTTCATTTAGTGTGTTTTTTGGTTTACAATATTTGGAACAAACAAATCATTAAAGCATTGAACTGCATCAAAATGTCAATTTAGTAAAAATACAAAACCGCAATGTATTTTATAAGGAAACCTTTCATTATTTTTTTAAACTTTTTTGGCCTCAGCCTACAAAAAACATAAATTTTTCACAAAAGACATTATTATTTAATGACAATAATTACAACATTTTAACTAGTTTAGCATAATAATACCGTTMTTTTTTTTCAACCAAAAAATCAAAAATGAATCAAAACAACTCAAATTTCTACGAATTAAATTTCGAAAAAATTGCCGATACCATTATTCGTCTTGGTGTGCTCTTCCTGTTAATCGGTTGGTGTTATGACATTTTAAAACCGTTTGTTTTAATAATAATTTGGGCAATAGTTATTGCCATAGCTTTCAGTCCGGTTTATGAAAGGGTAGTCAGATTATTTAAAGGCCGAAAGATACTAGCCACCATATTTGTGGCACTCATACTGCTCACAATTTTGGTCGTTCCCAGCGCACTCATAACCCAGTCCTTATACGAAGAAATCAATAACTTCGCCCATTACTACCAAACCAATGAACACCTGATTCCGCCTCCTGGAGAGACCACCAAAAACTGGCCAACCATAACAAAACCAATAGTAGAAATATGGTCATCGGCCTCCGAAGATCTTTCCAAAGTAGCACTCAAATACTCGGAACAATTAAAAGTAGCTGGTGCGTGGTTACTGCTTTCGCTGGCGGGAATTGGTAAAGGGATTCTGCAGTTTATTATCTCGATTATCATCGCTATGGGACTATTATTGTATTCCGAATCACTGGTCAAAGTTTCCAAAAATATTTTTATAAAACTGATAGGTTCAAATGGCGAACACTATGCAGAAATCACCGTAATTACCATCCGAAATGTGGTGAAAGGATTCTTGGGCGTAGCTCTAATTCAAGCACTGATGATAGGAGCAGGATTCTTCATTGCAGGTGTTCCATTTGCTGGAATTTTCACAATTATCTGCCTTTTTCTAGCCATAATACAAGTGGGAATTGGTCCCGTTGCCATCCCGGTAGTAATTTATATGTATTCCGTAACCGATGCCACAACCTCAACCATACTGGCAATTTGGGTAGGAATCACTTTGATTTCCGACAATATCCTAAAACCAATATTCTTAGGAAGAGGCAATCCTCCAGCGCCAATGCTTGTCATATTTCTAGGAGCCATCGGCGGTTTCATTTACAACGGCTTCATCGGATTATTCTTGGGAGCTGTCATCCTAACCCTAGGGTATAAATTTTTCCTTTCGTGGATCGAAATCAATGAAGAACCGCAAATAGAAGAAATACCAATAGACGCAGAGGAATAAACTTTATCATTTCAATTTACCTCGTCAGTTGGCAAAAGATCATTTGAGCGTACCACCATAAAGGAAAGGGAGCAGCTCATCACAACGATGAGTCGCTCCCTTTCCTTTATGCTGTCAGGCTATCCGCGCTGCTTCGGCAGCTTGCTTCTATCCTTCACGCGAGATTCACCACATTATAAGAACTTTATAAAAAACTATAGGGCATTGATTATTTCAAAAACTAAAACATTCATAAGCAATATTCTTTTTGAAATTTATAAGTATTTTTTTATATTTTAGCAACACCAAAAATCAATTCAACAATAGATGAATTCATTTTGTTGGTTTGTTATTTCATAGATACAATCCTCATGAACTAACATTAAATCATTGACATTGCAAACCTATTTAAACTAACAAAACCAAATTATATGAAAAAAATTATTCTGCTTTTAATAATCGGATTAAATCTAACCTATTCCTATTCACAATCTTTAGAAGAAAAAATAGCAATCAAGGCTTGTGAATGTCTAAAAAACAAAAAGGAAGTTAACGATGATGTCTATCGAGAATGCATCTCAGCCTCTATGTCAAATGAAGTCCTAAACAGTAAAGATCCGAAAGATAGAGAAGCAATGAATACAGTCGAGGGTATTCAAAATATATTTAAAAAAGTACATGAAATAATGCCCAAAACTTGCAAAAGCGAAGGGCAGAAAGAATCGGATCAAATAAAAAATGTACATTATTCCTATTCTAAAAATGAAAGTGCCAAAAACTCTTATATAGTTGCTAAAGATGCAATGGAAAACAAAAATTACAAAGTCGCCATTGAAGGATTCCAAATAGCTTTAAAACAAGACAATCAGTTTGTTTTAGCATACGATGATATCGCCATGTGCTATAGACAATTAAAGGATTACGACAATGCCATAAAGAATTATGAAAAATCCCTTAAAATATATCCAGAAGGAGATTTTGCATTATTAAACATTGGCGTCGTTTATTCTTTAAAATCAGATTTTAAAAACGCTATCAAATATTATGAATTGCTAATAAAATATCAGCCCAAAAATGCCGAAGGCTATTTTGGAGCAGGTCAAAATTACTTTACTCTAAATGATTATGAAAAGGCACTTGACAATATTTTTATTGCACACAGAATCTACACTGAGGAAAACTCAGATTATGCAAAAGATACGGAACAGGTTATTGGAATGATATATCAAAAATTAAAATCAGAAAACAAAGAAGACCTTTTCAAAAAAATTGCAAAAAAAAATAATATTGAAATAAACTAAAAACACCGCTAGTACGAGCACAATGTCATTAAGTCATTATGAAAATCTAAACCCGTAAACTAGCCCCGATTGAAGTAAAAATCCTTGTGTGCCGTCTCGTCCCAAAAGACGAGAGGCACACAAGATTGCAACGGAAAGATTCTGTGTTGATTTTCTAATAAATCTAAATTTTATTTTTTATTTTTTATCATTAAATTTGTCCTCTAAGTCGGCCATAGAGCTAGACTGTATAGCGTGCTTATGCCTTTTGTGCTTGCACGCTATTTTTTTTATAATCCTTGTCGTAAGTTGTTTTGTTTTTATAAAGAACATAAATCAATTCCAATAACTTTCTCTGAACGGCGACACATCCTTTCATTTTAATCCCATGTTTTGCTAC
>NZ_JBFUGG010000028.1:0-55977 GCF_056403035.1 Flavobacterium sp. P3_A6
TTTAGATTGTTTAGTTTAGATTGTTTAGATTGTTTAGATTGTTTAGATTGTTTAGATTGTTTAGATTGTTTAGATTGTTTAGATTGTTTAGATTGTTTAGATTGTTTAGATTGTTTAGATTGTTTAGATTGTTTAGATTGTTTAGATTGTTTCACGTGGAACGAAATTTTAAAATTTCATAATTCCTTTTTAAAAAGGATTAATATATAATAAAATGTTTTTAGAAGAGTATGATGTAATTGTGGTGGGAGCGGGTCACGCTGGTTCTGAAGCCGCAGCAGCGGCCGCAAATTTGGGATCTAAAACTTTGTTGGTAACAATGAGTTTGCAAAACATTGCGCAGATGTCCTGTAATCCGGCAATGGGAGGAATTGCAAAAGGACAAATTGTTCGTGAGATTGATGCACTTGGGGGATACTCCGGAATTGTTTCCGACAGAACGGCTATTCAGTTCAAGATGCTGAATAAGTCGAAAGGACCTGCTATGTGGTCTCCAAGAGTTCAAAGTGACCGTATGCGTTTTGCTGAAGAATGGAGAATGATGCTGGAAAGAACTCCAAGTCTTGATTTTTACCAAGAAATGGTGAAAGGTTTGATAATTGAAAACGGAAAGATAAAAGGAATTAAAACTTCTTTGGGTGTTGAGATTCGTTCCAAGTCGGTGGTTTTGACGAATGGTACTTTTTTGAATGGTTTAATCCATATTGGCGAAAAACAATTTGGAGGTGGACGTGCTGGAGAAAGTGCTGTATTTGGAATAACTGAAGATTTGGTTAAAGCAGGTTTTGAAGCAGGAAGAATGAAAACAGGAACACCTCCGAGAGTGGATGGCAGATCTTTGGACTATTCTAAAATGAATGAGGAAAAAGGAGATGCGCGCCCAGATAAGTTTTCATATTCAGATTTGACGAAACCATTGGAGTTTCAAAAATCATGTCACATGACTTATACCTCAAATGAGGTGCATAATATTTTGAGAGAAGGTTTTGACCGTTCTCCAATGTTTAACGGAAGAATAAAAAGTATAGGGCCAAGATATTGTCCTTCTATCGAAGACAAGATTAATCGTTTTGCGGATAAAGAACGTCATCAATTATTCGTTGAACCTGAAGGTTGGAATACTTGTGAGGTTTATGTGAATGGTTTTTCAACTTCTTTGCCTGAAGATATTCAGTTTAAAGCGTTGCGAACTGTTGTAGGTTTTGAAAACGTGAAATTCTTCCGTCCTGGTTATGCAATAGAATATGATTATTTTCCGCCGACGCAGTTGAAACATACGCTGGAAACTAAATTAGTAGAAGGTTTGTATTTTGCGGGACAGATTAACGGTACGACTGGATATGAAGAAGCTGCGTCTCAAGGTTTGATGGCAGGAATTAATGCGCATCTCAAAGTTCATGAACAAGCACCGTTAATTCTTAAAAGAGATGAAGCTTATATCGGAGTGTTAATTGATGATTTGATTACAAAAGGTACTGAAGAGCCTTATCGTATGTTTACGTCTCGAGCCGAATATAGAACTTTGCTGCGCCAGGATAATGCAGATTTTAGACTAACCCCTTTATCGTATGAAATTGGTTTGGCCTCTGAAGCACGTCTACGCCGCATGGAGCATAAATTGAATGAATCCGAAAAAATGGTTTCCTTTTTCAAAGAAACAAGTGTTTCGGTTGCAGAGACAAATCCGATTTTGGAATCTAAAGAAACCGCATTAATTAATCAAGGGGATAAAATGTTTAAAATATTTTCCAGACCTCAAATTGATTTGGAAGATATTCTGAAATTTGAAAAGGTTAAAGAGTATGTTGCTAAAAATAATTTGGATCAGGAAATTTTAGAACAGGCAGAAATTCAGGTTAAATATTCTGGTTATATTGAAAAAGAAAGAAATAATGCAGATAAGCTTTCTCGTTTGGAAGATGTGAAAATACCTGAAAATTTCGATTATAATAAAATAAAATCGATGTCTATTGAAGCAAAACAAAAGTTGAGTAAAATTCGGCCTGTGACAATTTCGCAAGCTTCAAGAATAAGCGGTGTTTCTCCAAGTGACGTTTCAGTGCTTTTGATTTATATGGGAAGGTAAATATTCTTTTGATTTATGAGTGAAGAATCGTTATTTTTGATTTCGAATTTTGCTGGTTTGAAACTTAGAGTTATTTGAAGCTTTTCTTTAAGTCTAATTTTTGGTTATATTAAAATTCTTGGAATAAAATTATCATTATGGATATTAATTTTGTTTCTTCATTTGGGCTGAATACTGCTTACTTTTTAAATGTTCCACGTGAAACTACGGCCGTAAGGCTTATATTTGCTAGATAAACGATTTAAAAATTATTTTGAAAATGAATGTTATTCTAACTGAGCGTTTAACTTTGGAACAAAAACAATCATTGTTTGAACTTTGGAATTCAGAATATCCTGAGAGAATAGGTTATAATAAATTATCAGAATTTCAAGATTATTTAGAAGGATTATTAACCTTAAAGCATTATTTGCTTATAGATGATTTAAATGAACTGAAGGGTTGGGCTTTTACTTTTGTACGAGAAGAGGAAGTTTGGTTCGGGATTATAATTCACTCAAAAATTCAGGGGAAAAGATTTGGAACCTTTTTACTCAATGAATTAAAAAAGAACAGTTCAGTTTTGAATGGATGGGCAACAGATCATCAAAATGATGTAAAACGAAACAAGAATCCTTATTTATCTCCAATAGGATTTTATTATAAAAACGGTTTTTACGTTTGCAAAAACATAAGAATTGAAAACGATAAAATTTCTGCTGTTAAAATAAGATGGGAAAATGCAGATTAACAATATTGATATTTTAAAATTAATTTATAAAGATTTCTTTTCAGTTCTTATTTCAATGACTGAAATTATTTATTTAAAACACTAATGGACATTACAAACAAAAAACATTTTCTTACTGTAAAAGATTACTCCGTTTCTCAAGAAACTTTCGATTTGTATCATGATGAGACTCTGGACATGTTAATTACGCATCCGCAGCCGAGTTTGGACATATTAGGCAAATATTACGAAAGTGCGGATTATATTTCGCATACTGATTCCAAAAGATCACTTTTTGAAAAAGCCTATCATTTTGTGAAAAATATTGCATTAAAAAATAAATTAGATTTAATCAATTCTTATCAGCCATCAAAAGGCTCTATTTTGGATATTGGAGCTGGAACCGGTGAGTTTTTGGCAGTAGCAGGAAAAGATGGTTGGAAAACGGTAGGAGTAGAGCCTAGCGATAAAGCCAAAGCAATTGCAAAAAGCAAAGGAGTCTCTTTTGTAGAAAACACATCCGAATTAGAAAGCCATTCTTTTGATGTCATTTCAATGTGGCATGTTTTAGAGCATGTTCCCAATTTGGAAGAACAAATTAAAGAATTGAAGCGATTGCTTAAACCTACTGGCACTTTGATTGTGGCGGTTCCAAATTTTAAATCTTTTGATGCCAAGCATTATGGAAATTTTTGGGCGGCCTATGATGTGCCAATTCACTTTTGGCATTTTTCTAAAAAAGCAATCGAATTGCTCTTTGACAAAGAAAACATGCATCTGCAAAAAGTATTGCCAATGAAATTTGATTCATTTTATGTGAGTCTGCTTTCTGAGAAATATAAAAACGGAAAAATAAATTATATCAAAGCTTTTTTTATTGGGCTCCAGTCTAACTTGAAAGCCATGAAAAACATGGAATATTCGTCTCATATTTACATCATTAGAAATAAATAAAAACCTTTTTTAGGGATCTAACTAAAATAGTTAAATTTTATTAATATATCATTATTTATAATTAAAATTGATAATATTAAATAAGCAATCATTATTTAAAAGTTTTTATTAATAGTATCTATTTTTTTATATTTTTGTCATCCTTACTCAAACTAGAAATACACCAAAATGAAGAAAGTATTATTATTTATCGCAATTTCAATATCACTTGTTTCTTGTGATAAAAAAGCTCCCGATGCAAAAGAATTTAAAACAGCTTATGTGGATACCGCTGAGTTGATGAAAGAATATACAGAGACTAAAGATTTAGAGGCAAAATACAAAGGGCAAGCTGCCGAAAAAGGAAGACAGTTAGAAGCTGAAATTAACAGATTTAAACAAGAAGCGGCTAATTTTCAAAAAAATGCACAAGCAAACGGTCAGGAATGGGCTCAAAAAAAGGGTGCCGAACTGCAGCGTAGAGAACAGCAATTAGCTCAAGCGCAACAAGGTCTGCAAATGCAATTACAGCAGGAAAGCGGAAAAGAAATGGATTCTCTTGTAAAAGGAGTTAAAAAATTCATCAAAGATTACGGTAAAGAGAAGGGATATGATTATATCTACGGAACTGGTGATGCTGCTTCTGTTTTGTATGCTAAAGATTCTTATGACATTACAAAAGAAATCACAAAATTATTGAACGAAAAATACAAATCTGCTGAAAAAACTGAAGAAGTTAAGAAGTAATTTTTAGTTTTCATAAATTTATAAAACCTTCATCTTGAATAAGATTGAAGGTTTTTTTATTTCATTAGTATACTATTTTAGCGCTTTAAATTATACGTCAAATGCAATCTATCTCTGAAGCTGCAGCTTATGCTCTCCGTTTTATCAACCAAACCCACCAATCGGTTTTTCTGACTGGAAAGGCGGGAACAGGAAAAACGACACTCCTTAAGGAAATTATTGCGACCACTCACAAAAATACCGTGGTTGTGGCGCCAACAGGAATTGCGGCTCTGAATGCTGGAGGAGTTACCATACACTCAATGTTTCAATTGCCTTTTGGAGGTTTTATTCCGGATAATTCAGATCCGCAATTTTCTGATACTTCGAAGTTTGAAACCAAAGCGACTTTACGGAGGCATTTCAAAATGAGTGGGCAAAAACGTACCGTAATCAGGAATATGGAATTGCTTATCATTGACGAAGTCAGTATGTTACGTGCGGATTTGCTTGATGCGATGGATTATATGATGCAGACCGTTCGGAAGAAATCGATTCCTTTCGGAGGGGTTCAAGTTTTATTTATAGGGGATTTATTACAATTACCTCCCATAATCCGTGATGAAGAATGGCGCACACTTCGAAATTACTACAGAGGAAAATTCTTTTTTCATGCGCATGTGATTCAGCAGTATCCGCCGCTGTACATTGAATTGTCGAAAATTTACCGCCAGACAGATGACCGTTTTATCTCGGTTTTGAATAATCTGCGCAATAACGAGATAACGCCCAGCGATATACAAACGCTGAACGAATTTGTGAAACCCAATTTTGACCTGAAAGCTAATAAAGGCTATATCACTTTGACTACGCATAATGCCAAAGCCGATGTGATGAATGCCCAATCGCTCGAAGATTTGGAAGGGAAACAAATGACTTTTCTTCCTGTAATCACAGGAGATTTTCCAGAGAAAATATATCCAGTAGATTCTAATTTGCATCTGAAAGAAGGAGCACAGGTTATGTTTGTTAAAAACGACCTGTCGCTGGAGAAAAATTATTTCAACGGAAAAATGGGAATCGTAAAAACGATGACCAGCAAAGAAATCTGGGTTCATTTTCCCGATGAGGGCAAAACCATTGAAGTCGATAAGTACGAGTGGCAAAATATCCGATACACGGTAAATGAAATGACCAAGGAAATAGAGGAGGAAGTTCTGGGTTCATTTGTGCATTATCCAATCAAGCTGGCTTGGGCGATTACGGTTCACAAAAGCCAGGGATTAACTTTTGACAAAGCTGCGCTCGATGTATCGCAAGTTTTTCTGCCTGGACAGGCATATGTGGCATTATCGCGTTTGCGTTCTTTAAATGGGCTTATTTTGCTTTCTCCGCTGCGGATGAACGGCATTTCAAACGATCAGGAAGTGATGGATTATGCCGAGAACAAAGCTTCGGAAGAAGCCTTAGCTAATGCTTTGAAACGGGAAACCAAAAATTTCATTCTTAACTATCTGAAAAACAGCTTCGATTGGAACGAGTTGGCTCAAGAATGGCGCAACCACCAGTTCAGTTACAATGAAGATGCCGAAAATTCTGCTAAATCTAAGCACTCGGTTTGGGCAAAAAATCAAGCCGGTATCATTTGGCAGTTACTTGAGCCTTCATCTAAGTTTTTGGTGCAGCTGGACAAATTGTTTTATAACGAGAAGGTTGAATTCAATCATATTTCAGACCGCATCAACGCGGCGTTCAATTATTTCATGGAGCCCATGGACAAATTGGTGTATGAGATCTTATGGAAAATAGAAGAAGTAAAACGGCTCAAAAAAGCCAAATCATTTTATGATGAATTGACAATACTCGATGATCTGCAGACTAAGGCAGTGCTGCAGCTGATGAAAGCCAAGCTAATGGTTGCAACGCTGGTAAAAGGAGAAACTATTTCGAAGGAGAAACTAACTTCTGCCGAAATCAAGCAATACAAAACAATCAAGCTCGAACGCGTTTTTGAAGATTTCAAGAAAGCCAATATCACGCTAATTGAAGATGAAAAAGATGCCGAACGCTACGCACCTAAAAAATCCGGAGCCAAAGAACCTAAGAAATCTACGGTCGAATTAACCTATGAACTATGGCTGGAAAAGAAAACAGTTCCAGAAATTGCGCTCATCCGCAAGTACAACCAGGAAACCATTCTGTCACACCTGACCAAATTGATTCAGTCTAAAACCATTACCATTAACGAAGTGCTTCCCGAAGATAAAGTTCTTGCGCTTAGCGAGGCTTTTGAGGGTTACAAGGAAGAATCAGTTTCGCCTTTAAAAGAAAAATATGGTGACACCTTCAGTTGGGAGGAACTCAGAATGTTTAAGGCGAGTTTGAATCTTCACTAAATTTAAGGACTTCTAAAATATTTACTTTTTAAGTTCATTAATGCTTGTTTGGGCGTGCCCCCTTTGAAAAAAGGAGGCTATTTATTGGAACGGTGATTCGCCTCCTTTTCTCAAAGGGGTCGGGTGATCCGTGCTATTTCGGTAGCTCACTTCTCCCCCTCACGCGGGCTTCACGTTATTACAAGAACTAAGCTTCAATAAGGAATAATTCATAATAGATTATTTCATAACTAATTAAATACCAGATACATAATTTTGAAACCATCCCCGAAAAACCCCTAAAAGAAGAACTTGCCCAGAAAGAAGCGATTATACAAAAAATGGAAATCCAGCTGGAGACCCTGCGTGAATTGATAAAAAAATAAAGCGAATTGGAATTGTGGGGAAATCATTATATTTGGGAATATAAAACTGACGATTGTATCGCCAATCTAGCCAACTGACAGATGTATAGACGAAGTTATGTTAAGTTAGGCGCAAATTTACAAGATGCTTCGTTAAAAAAACACATTCATGGATATTGACATTAAACTAAAAAATCTTAGGGTCAAATTGAGACAGAACTCCAAAGAAATCATGAATGATGTTTTAGTGAGACACGTTCCAAAAATCAGTTTAAAAGATAAATCAAAAAAAGAAATATGCGTCTTTTGTGCAAATCAAGATAATTTAACAAAAGAACATGTATTGCCAAAATGGGTATTTGAAAATTGCACTAAAAAGTTCTTTGTAACTGATATAAATGGTAGCGAACAAACATATAATAAAACGACAATTCCAGTTTGCGCAGATTGTAACAATAATTTATTGAGTAGTGTTGAAAGCTATATAATTTCCATTTTTAATGATACAGATTTATCAAACTCATTTTTCAATAATGAGCAATTGCAAAACATAATTCGTTGGTTGGAAATAATAGAATATAAATTTCAATTGTTGGAGATTCGGAGAAAATTTATAAAATCAAAGTCGTCTCCATATTTAAAATATCTAAGAGACATTCCTGTATCTATTATGAGACCCATCATTGATTATTCGCCAAGTAAAGCAGTAGCTGAAATTAGATTTGCGCAGAAAAGAGTAACCCAAAAATCTAAATCTAGGAATCAAAAATCTTTAGTTATATTTAAAACAAAAAATGAAAGTTTTTATTTCTTTCATCACTTAAATGATTTTATTTTTTTAGAACTTCCGAAGTTTGGTATAGCGTTATTTTACTTCTATTCTCGAAAGTTTGAAAATGTCGAAGATGCTAAAAATGAAGCAATGGAAATTATAAAAAAAGTATACTAATAAAAATCTGCGCCTAACAGCTACAACGAATTTGGGCAATTGGCTTAATGGAAAGTTGGTTTTGTATTTGGGATGATTTGGCAAATCCGAAAATAGGGCTTAATTTAGTCCCAAACTGCTTGTAGCGCGGGAACGTCAGGCTGTGAAAAAACTACTTTAAATTTAGAAAGTATTTGGAGGGCTACCAAAGAAAAAAGCCCAATATGAGATTCTCAAGAGGCTGATTTTAGTTTTTTCACAGACTGACGTTGGGCGACAGCAACTCACTGAACTAGAAAATTCAACCACATAAAACAATAATATATAAATGGAAAATACATTTAAAATCTGGAAAAAGAACAGAAATTTATATTTGGATTATTTTGAGAAATATACTTTAGAAGAATTGAATAAAATACCTGTTGGATTTAGTAATAATTTGATTTGGAATATAGGACATATAATAGTTTGTCAACAAGTACTAATTTATAAATCTTCAAATTTACAAGGATATCTTTCACAAGAATTAGTTGAACTTTATAAACCAGGAACTAAACCGACGGAAAAGATCTCAGAAAATGAAATAAAAGAGTTGAAAAAAATATTAATTTCATTAATCGAAAAAACAGAAACAGATTTTTATAAAGGAGAATTTAATATATTTAATGAACGAACAACAAGTATGGGTTTTCATTTAGGCTCGGTGGAAGAAGCACTTGAATATAATAATTATCACGAAGGATTGCATTTGGGATTTATGATGAATATTAAAAAATTTATTTGAAATAAATGAATTTAAATAGTTGAGTAAAATAAAGTATAAATAGTTAACCAATAAATTGCCGATCGCCCAACAGATGCTACAACGGATTTGGGCAATTGGCTTAATGGGAAGTTGGTTTTGTATTTGGGATGATTTGGCAAATCCGATGAATGGGCTTAATTTAGTCCCAAACCCGCTTTATTACCAGAACGTTAGCCACGATGCTTTCGTAACGCGAGAAAATATCGAATTAAATCTACACCAATGAAAAAACTAAAAAAATTTGCCAAATTTATTTTACTTTCTGTTGGAAGTTTAGCTACAATCTTTTTTATAACATTTCTAATTAGAAAAGTTAGAGTTGAAAGCGAAACCAAAAAAATAAATTCAACAAACTTTGTAGTTAATTATAATGGAATTCTCGAAAGCGAAGCCGAAGATATTTCTAAAGCACTCGAACTGAATTACGAAAGAATTAGAACCGATTTAAACGACCCAAAACACGGAAAAATTTCTGTCTTTATTCATCCAAATCAAAATGAATTTAATAAAGCAACAGGTTTAATGAATAGTAAAGCAAGCGGAACTAGTCGCGGACCTTTAGTATTTCATTTAAAATATGAAACTTGGTATAGCAGTATTTTTCCACAGAAAATGGAAAAAGTAGCAGTCCACGAATTTACTCATTGCGTTCAACTTAACATTTTAATTCAAAATGCACTTTTGAAATCCGAAAATGAAAAAGTTGCTGATTTTGATAAAAACTTTGAGAAAGAATTTGAAAAAAATTATCCACAATGGTTTTGGGAAGCGCTTTCAGATTATGAAGCTGGCATCGTAAATAAAACAAGTGTAAATTACGGAATGAAAAACAAACCAACTTTAAAAGAATTAAACAGTAATAATCAAATTTACAATGTCGGCTACACGATAGTTGAATGTCTTGTTTCCAAATATGGAAAAGAAAAACTTCCTGCATTTATAAAATCTTATGCTAACTTTGAAAATGTACTTGGAGTTACCGAAAAGGAATTTGAAATAGAATGGCAGAAATTTGTTGCGGAAAAATATTAATAAATAAAAGCACAATGGCTAACAGATGCTACAACGGATTTGGGCAATTGGCTTAATGGAAATATGGTTTTGTATTTAGGATGATTTGGAAAATCTGAAAGTTGCACTTAATTTAGTCCCAAACCAGTTGTAGTAAGGGAATGTAAGGCTGTCTAAAAACACAAATCAAGTCTCGAAGAATTCTATATTTGAAATTTTTGAAAGAAGCAGGAGTCTGAACATGAAAGATTAAAAAGGATGTTGACACACTGACGTTACGAGCAAGGATAACAGACAGCACTCAACGAGAATAAACAACTAAAAATGAGACAGCGAATAATAGGATTTGACTTAGCAAGGGCATACGCAATATTTGGAATGTTTATTGTCAATTTTAATTTCAACTTTGGCTCTATTATGGCACCAACTGACACTGTTGGACACTTTCTAAACATCTTTACAGGAAACTCAACAGCAATTTTTATTATTTGTGCTGGGATGGGCGTTTCGTTAATGACAAATAGAAAGGACTACAGTAAAGAAGAAAAAGCAAAGATAAAATCTATAATACTGAAACGTTCTTGGTTCTTATTTGCCTTAGGACTTTTACTCTATAATTGGTGGTCGGGAGACATTTTGCATTTTTATGGCGGATATATGCACTTTGCAGCATTTCTTCTATTCGTACCGAGCCGCTATTATTTAGGGGTCGCTATTTCTGCAGTTTTCGTTTTTCATATTCTGCTGTTTATTATACCAATAGACACAGGCTGGAATTTTACAACATTCAAGTATAACGACTTTTGGACACCACTTGGCTTTTTAAGGAATACTTTTTATAATGGGTGGAATTCAATGTTTCCTTGGCTTTCCTACTTTGTAGTAGGTATGTGGTTAGGACGGCTGAATTGGACAGACAAACTCACAAGGCGTAATGTTTTTATTAGTGGATTTTTAATTTTCATTGTTTTTCAAACTCTTCGAGTTTTAGTAAAACTGCATTTCTTTAACCCCTTTTGGAGCGATTATATTATGGCTGAATATTTTCCGCCTTATCTGCCTTTCATAATGATAACTATGGGCTTTGCATTTATGGTAATTTCTGTTTGTATGTATATTGGAGAAAAATTCTCAACCAATTCCTTTGTTTTAGCGTTACAAAAAACAGGACAAATGACTTTATCACACTATGTTATTCATTTAACTTTAGGAATGATACTATTTGCATACATAACTAACAAACATTATACCGGTTTATTGGAAGAAGAAAAACCTACCATGCCGATTTATATTTTAGCGTACTCAATCATATTTTATATTTTCAGTATTTTGTTCAGCGTTTTATGGAATGAAAAATTTAAATGCGGACCATTTGAAACATTAATGAGAAAAATATCAAACTAACAAAAAGCCAGGAGATAACAGCAAAGGTCTCGCTGCATGCGCAGTACGAACAATGTTACCTGTGTTGAACGGAATTATTCAGATTCCCTCTCCCTCTGGTTCTCGTTTATAACGAGTACCATTAATATTTAAAATTAAAACAAAAATGTAGCTTTTTGCAGCGCGGGTAAACAGATTTGATTTCATATAACTTTGATTTTCAATGATTCCATACCAGATATCCTGGAATTGGCGTTTATTATCCAGACAGACACGAAACACAAAGAATCGGCATCATCCCTGACATTGAAGTTAAACCCACGATTCTCGGTATTCAGCAGGGAAAAGATGAAGTATTAGAGCGTGCTATAAAGTTCATAGAAACTGCCAAATAAAGAACGTTAGATTTATTGACATTTGCTAAATAAAGATTGAATATTCATGAAGCTATAAGGAAACTATTTCTTATGGTTTTTTTGCAAAAAAAGAGACTGAATCAGCATTCAGCCTCTTTTGATGTCAATCCTGTTTAAAATCTAATCGCAGGACTTAGAATTTAGTAAGATGATTATTTGTGAACGATATGATTTCTTTTGAATAAAAAATGCGAAGAGACAAATACTATCATGTTTAAAATAATTATTAGTGATACCGTCGAATTGAAATTTAGGGCTTTTTCAAGACTATCCGTGAGTTTGCTAATTGTCATCAATACAAATGTAGAGATGCTTACATAGGCATAGATTAAATATGCACATTCTTTGGCAGTAATTTGATTGGTTTTCATCTTTGATTTTTTTTAGTTTTAATTTAAATAACAACTCAAATTTTATATATATTTCTGATAATAAGATATATACAAATATAAAGTAAGAATATTTTTATTCAAAAATAAATCAGATAAATAGCACTATAATCCGATTAAAGACTAGAAATAATTATCTTGCTGCAAAACATAAAAAAGTATTTTCTAAAAGAGAGAGAAATAATAGATTACTTTATTTCTTTTCAGTAATACATATTTTAATTTTATTCTTATCTTTACGACTGATTAGTCAGTTAAATAAATTATGAATAAAGATCAGGTCATTATTGGAACAGCGCTTAAGCTGTTTGTTGAGAATGGGTTTCATGGAACAGCAACCAGCAAAATCGCCCAAGAATCTGGAGTTGCAAACGGAACGCTGTTTAACTATTTTGCTACCAAAGAGATTCTTGTTGTTGCGATTTATAACAATATCGTCAAGAAAGCGGATGATTTTATTATTGAAAGCTTAGAGTCACATTCAGTTTCCAAAGAGTCTTTCCGTTCCTTGTTTGTGGCTTCAGTGCAATGGAATTTAGAAAATATAATTGAATTTAAGTATTTACAGCAGTTTAACAATTCACCTTATTATAAATCTGCGATAACAAGAGTCTTGAGTGAAGAGGAACATCCGCTTTATATTTTAATTCAAAAAGGAATTGATCTCGTAGTTTTAAAACCTTTGCCCGCAGCTTTTATTTTTTCGCTTTTTACCGCTCAAACAAATGGGTTGTATTATTATTTTACTTCTGTAGATAGGTCTAAAGATGAAATAGCTGAATTGATTAATGAAACTTTTGAACTTTTTTGGAAAATGATTGAAGATTAATGAATAAAATAAATGACTGATTAGTCAGTTTTATTTTCTTTAATTGATAATTAGTTTTTTAGAGATTTGTCAGCAAAAAACAGCCGCAGATTAAATGATTTAATCTGCGGCTGTTTTAATTCTGAATACTTTTTGACCTAAAATTCATTTCTGTCAAAATCTACCTAATGGTTTTTTGTAAAAGATGCTATAAAATAATGTCGGACAGAAATTGTATTTTCAAGTCGTCTCCCTTGAATTTCTTTCGGCTACAGGAAGATCGAAAACAGAATCAGACACTAACCTGAATGACTGTAATTTAATAATAGCAAGTAATCAATTTCCTTGCCTTATGAGTGTTGATTCCTCAATTGCTCTTACAAACCTGCCTTTATGAAAAGATTGAGTTCTTAAGATATTTGCCCCATGCCTTATAAAGGCTGTTTTTATTTGTTTTAAAAGAACCTTAAGCTTTATGGTTCTCCTTGGGTTGGTTTTGGAAGAAAAATGTCGTCAGGCGCTTTAAAATTGCTTTCTGATTTCATAATGAAACGGCTGTAAACAAAAAATCACGAATAAACCGCTTTTTTGATTTGGTTTTATTCGTGATCTAAGTATTAAAAAATATATTCTATAAAGACTGAATTAAAATCCATGCTTCGGGATTATCTGTTTCGATAATTTTATTTTTCTCTTTTTCTGCTTCCGCAAAAGTAGTATAGCTTCCGTATAAAACCGGGTAGTAGCCATTTTTGTTTACACCCAAAATTCTTGCGTAAAAACCTTTGGCAACCAGCTGATTGTATCTTTTTTGAGCATTAGCTTCACTTCTGAAAGCGCCAGCCATAATATGATACGGCAATTTTACTGCTTCTTTTTTGTCCGATTTTAAAGAAAGCGTGACAGGCGGTATTGGCGTTTGGATAAAGAAGGTTGCTTCCTGTATTTTATTTTGTACCTTTTTTTGCACTGCTGTTTCTACCAAAAGAGTTTCAGTTGCGATTTGGTTCTGATATATTGGATATCCTACAGATCCGGCAACAGCCAAACCGATTACGAATACTGCGGCATATTTTAGATAAGGATTACTTTTTCTGGCTTCTGTTTCTGGAATAAAATTGAAAATAGGCTTTTCTTCTTCAATTACTGTTTTTTGGATTTCAGTTGCCGCTTCAGGTTTTACAAGTTCCAATTCTCTTTTTACAGCTGGCGAAACAAAAGATGTAAGCCCAAATGATTTTGCATTGTAATTGGTTTGCTCGTTTGGCGTAAAAAGAATATTGTTTTCGGCATTCAGACTAAGGATGCCAATA
Organism: Flavobacterium sp. P3_A6; assembly: GCF_056403035.1. Classification (NCBI taxonomy): domain Bacteria; kingdom Pseudomonadati; phylum Bacteroidota; class Flavobacteriia; order Flavobacteriales; family Flavobacteriaceae; genus Flavobacterium; species Flavobacterium sp. P3_A6. The sequence continues at coordinate 14,248 of NZ_JBFUGG010000028.1, forward strand.
TTTTTTATGGTTAAAGAACGGTTTTCCTGTAACGCTTTTTTCCAGTTTAGCACCTCGTATTCGATAGCGCTCAAGGAATAATCATAGGAAGTCTTTTCAGCCTGGGCAATATGATTAGCCAATAATCCGTCATTATTTTTGATGTTGGAATTAAAAGAAATCATTTTTTTTGGCGGAAAAAAAGAATGAGAGTTTTCAAGCAGTTGAGCCGATTGAATTTCGGCCAAGAAAGCTCCAAAACCAGGAACGGTTACACATTGATAACGGTATAAAAGCTGCGCGATGTAAAGTTCTATTTTCATGTTAACAAAGTTATGCAACGTGAATAGTTATCAAAATTTTATTCACAATTTTTATTAACAATTTGCAAGTAATGCACTATCAGTAGATTACTATTTTGTTTTTTGGCAAATTTTTATTTTGAAACTCTTTTTTTGGTTCATTTTTTTATAAATTAATAGAACTGTGAATTTGTAAGTAGTTTTTTTTTAAATATTTATCGTATAATTGTAAGATATGTCAGAAGAAAATATATTTTACCTGTTGGCTTTATTGCGGATTGAAGGTGTGGGTGACATTATGGCTAAAAAGCTGCTCACTCACTTTGGAACTGCCGAAAATGTTTTGAATGCCAAATCACAGCAGCTTGCCTCCGTTGATGGTGTAGGAACTGTTTTGCTGAAAAATTTTAAGGACAAAAGTGTTTTTGAAAAAGCAAGGCAAGAATTGGATTTCATTCAAAAGAACAATATTGAAGTGCTTTGTTTTCAGGACTACAACTACCCTGACCGTTTGAAGCATTGTATTGACGGCCCCATTTTACTGTTTTCATCCGGGAATATCAATTTGAAAAACCGCAAAATCATCAGCATCGTAGGTACACGGCAAATAACGTCTTATGGTTTAGAGTTCTGCCGAAAACTAATTGAAGATTTAGCGCCATTAGATCCTATAATCGTTAGCGGTTTTGCTTACGGAGTAGATATTGTGGCGCATCAATTGGCAATGGAGAATGATTTACAGACGATTGGGGTAGTGGCTCATGGTTTGAACCAAATTTATCCTAAACCGCATAAAAAATACGTTGCGAAAATGGAGCAGAACGGAGGTTTTATGACTGAATTCTGGAGTACTTCTAATCCTGATAAAGAGAATTTTGTCCGAAGAAACCGTATTGTTGCCGGAATGTCCGAAGCCACAATTGTTATTGAATCTGCCGATAAGGGCGGTTCACTCATCACGGCCAATATGGCCAATGATTACAACCGCGATGTTTTTGCCGTTCCGGGCCGAACCACCGATAAATACAGCCAAGGATGCAATAATTTGATCAAAACCCAAAAGGCAAATGTGATTACTTCTGCCGCCGATTTGATTTACAACCTGAATTGGGATATTGTGCAGGAAACCAAAACAGTTCAAAAACAATTGTTTGTGACGCTGGATGATGACGAGCAGAAAGTGTATGACTACCTTTTGAAAACAGGCAAAGAACTGATGGATATCATCGCTTTGCATTGTGATTTCCCTATTTACCGCATTTCGGGATTACTTTTGAATATGGAATTGAAAGGTGTGATAAGACCTTTGCCTGGTAAAATATTTGAGGCGATTTAGGATAGAATTGCACTTAATGTTTTTTAAATGACTTTCAGTAAGGGTTTGATTTTTTGTAAAAAATTTTGTTTCTTAACGCCTTTGCGAGTTCATTTTCTCGCAAAGGCGTTAAGAAGCAAAGGTGCAAATTTTAGAAAGATGCATGATAGCGTTAATGGTTCATTACCAGATTATTTTATCCCAAGATTCCCATCAAACGTATTAAAATCATCTTTTCTTCTGGGCTTAACAATCAATAAATGATACAGCTGATGGCATATCGATTTTAATTCGATTAGGTTGGAGTTGTCTATTGCTTTTTCTCCCAACTGCATCAATTTGCTGTGTTTGGACCTGTCTTTGAAAGCACTCGGATCTTCAAAACGCAAATAATAAAAATAGTCTATGTAACTCTCGTCCTGGTTTTGATATATGTTATCCAGCAGACTTTCGAGTTCTTTGTTCTTTTTTCGGATCAAATATTTGTTGCTGGATTGAAGAATTTCCTTTTCGTTTCTTATGATTTTTTCATACTCTTCTTTTTGTCTTGGGCTGGCTTTTTCGAGATAAAAGTAAAGCCCATCCTTGATTTTACTGTATTCTTCCAGCTCGGCCAATACATGTTTGTGCCGAATAATATCATCAAATTCCTGAATGTAGATCTTTTTCAGTTCGTCAATCTGATATTTTTTATCAGTTATGGCGTCATTTTTATTTTCCAATGCCTCGTTGTAGAGAATGGTTAACGATTCTTGGGATCTTTTTAATTTGGCTAAATATTCATAATTTTCGTTTTGCTCTTCACTCCTGATTTCCTCAATAACAGTGTCCAAAGCATTTTTGATTTCCAATGATAATTTATCGATGGAAATCTTGCGTTGGTGTGGATTAAAAACTTCATTTATTTCAAGATCCAAAGCACTGATATAAACATCAATACTTAAATCCCGAGATTCCGAAACTTTAAAATTAAGCTCAATATCCATTCCTTTTAACAAATCTTGCTCAAAATCACTGCCGCAGATTTCGATATAACCAATGGAAAGGTTACTGCCGACCATGCTTCCGGCATTGCCTTCAACAACATTGATGATCAGTTTTTGGTCGGAGTTTTTCAATATGTTTTTGGAGCAGGTTTTGTAAATGGTTTTCTTTAAGGGAAGTATATCATTTTTCTTAAAGATAATCTCCATGTGGCTTTTACCTGTTTCTTCGTCTAATTCTAAACATATATCATTTGGTATTGGCTGGCCCAAAATACTGTATAAGCCATTTGTAATTTGAATATTACCATTGCTAAACACTTGTTTTTGCTGCTGATCGTATAAAAAAAGCGTAAATTGATTGGTTGTTTTTTCCAGTAAAGGAACAAACTCGGCTATTTTTTTACTTGCTTTTAAGAGACCGGTGTCAAAACCGCCGTCGGCTCGGGTAATTCTATAATAACCGTCGAATGATTCCTCCAAAAGAATTACAATCAGTTCTTCTGAATCTTTAGAATGAGGTTCATAGATTGTTTCAACCTGAATATTATTTTGATCAATTACAGGTTCATTCAGAATTTCTTCCTCAATTAATTCCGATGGCTTTGAACCGGCATAATATGCTGCGCCAATGACTACAGCAGTTGTAGGATCCAAAGTGGTTTCTACCTGAATTTGAGTTCTTTGCTGTAACTGCTGACGGATGTATGGAATGTATGTGGTGCCGCCAACAAGGATGATGCGCTCAATATCCGAAAAGCTTAAGTGATTGTCTTTGATTAATTTTTCGACTAAATGAAAGGATTCCTCAAACTTGGATTGAATAATTGTTTCAAATTCTTTTCGGCTGATGTCTATGTCCAAGGAGATGGAAAGTTCATCGGAGTCAATCTCAATGCTTGATGTTTCTTTTATCGAAAGTTCTTTTTTGGCTTCTTCCGCTTTGTACAGCAGTTCAAAAAACAGTTTGTTGTAGGCGGCGTTTTCTTTAGAAATCAGCTTCTCCCAGAGATTACTTTCGTGGGTTTCCTTTTCGATTTTCGGACAGATTATTTTCTCAACAAACAAAGTGTCCAAATCAACACCGCCCAAAAAATTATTGCCCTTATGATCATATACTTTGAGGTCGCGCTCATTGATGTTTATTAATGCAATGTCAAAAGTTCCTCCTCCAAAATCGTATACCAGCCATTTTTTATCTGAAGTGATTTCAAGATTTAAGGAGTTGGAATACGCCAAACAAGCGGCAATGGGTTCTTGGAGCAAAACAATTTCTTCAAAACCCGCTTGATAGCCTGCTTTTTTGGTAGCATTTGACTGAATCGTATCAAACGAAGCCGGAATCGTAATTACCGCAGATTTCAAGCTTTCGCCTTGAGCGAAATTAACCAGCTCATTCAAAACCATTGAAGAGAGCTCTATCGGACTGCAGTTTTTATTCAAATCTTTGATGAAATACACTTCATCCGATCCCATTTTTCGCTTAAAAGAAGAAAATACATTTTCGGCGTTGGTAGCGCTGTGTTCTCTCGCTTTTTCACCTATTTGTATGCGTCCTTTTCGGAATGAAACCACCGAGGGAATGGTGTCTTTGAAACCAACAGGATTTTTGTAAATGCTGATTTTTCCGTTTTCATATTTTGCTATTCCCGAATTCGTGGTTCCTAAATCAATTCCAATGTTTATATTCTTCATAAAATGGTATTATTATTTCCCTATTGGTGTGACTATTTTCAACACATAGAAACATAGATTTTGTAACTTCTAATGTAGGCGTTTCACTTATTTAAAACACACATAGCTCACTATGTGAAAGAAATGTATTTCTTTTTTGCATTCTTTTTTAAATAAAATCTATGTTTCTATGTGTTAAATAAAAACTTTATAAATTAAACCTAATAGCTTATTATTCTACAATAACTACAGCCTTTTGAATCAGCTGAAAGGTATTGTTTTCTGTTTTATAAATGGTTGGTCTAATGACTTTGGTTATTTTCTTCGAATTTGAATTAAGAATATTTGCCTCAATAGAACTGTCTCTTTCATCATAATTTGTGCCCAAAGGATTTATTATTTTATATCCTTTTTCTTCCAATTCGTGGTAAATTCTTTTTAGATTGCGCTCAAAACCATCAATGTTTTGTTCAAGCGCTTTTTTTTCAATCTCAAATAGCTGGTTTATTATTGCATTCATTTTTAAAATTGGATTTTATGAATGAGCAATTTACAATTTATTTAGTAGGTTGTTATTTACCAAGATTATTTTTTATTAATTGATTTATAATAGTTTGAATGTCATTTAATTATTTGACCCTAAATATAAATTTGAATGTAAAATTCGGCTCTGAGAATTGTATTAGAATTAAAAGTATAAGTTCTAAAATTGATTTTTATACTATTAAAAATTTAATTTTCTTCTTAAGCAGCACAAAATGAACTGTTGTTTTGATTAGAAACATTATGCCTTTTAGTAACCTAATTTCCTAATATTTATCTTTTGCAAAAGAGTTAAAAAGAGTATGTTTGTGTTTTAAAATTCGCGAAAAGTATGAACATAATAGAGTTGTTTGAAGAATTAAAGATAGATAAAAGCAATATTCTGTTATTTTCTCCCGAAGATGTTATCCGAATAGAAAAACAGGTTAATGTTGAGAAAAGAATAAATCCCGATATCGACGTCAATGTTGCCAACAGCCTTGTTTTGGCTTTAAAAGAATATCCTCAAGAGCTGTATTTTGTGGTTTCCAATAGGGTTTTGTACAATCTTTTTGCGAAAAAAAATTATTCCCGACACAATTTTCCGTCTCCGCAAAGAGTATATGATGCTGCAAACATTCAGATTTTCATTAATCAGTTTCTTAATGATGATTTAGTGCTGTTTTTTGACCAAAATTTATCTCAAAATAAATTCGATCTCATCAGCGATATTTTTGACTTTAAAGATTGTTTTCCCGAAGATGCATTGTTTCAACTGAACAAGAAACTCATTAGCAAAATTGATTTTCTGCTAACGAATGTAAGCCAAAACAATCTTCAGGCTATTCCGTATGTCCAGTACCGCAGTTTTTATGTTTTATTGTCTTATTTCAGTTCTATCGAAATGGACAGTAAAATACGAAGCTTGGTTAACATTGTGACAGACTGTTATAATGCTAATAAGCTGTCTGATTATTTTATGACCTGTATTTCTGCCATGTCAGGTTATGTTGCTTATGATCCAAGTTTGACCCAGGTTTTGGTTGGGAATAAGGAAACTGTTTTTGCCAACAGCACTAACCGGGAATCATCGGGTTCATCAGGCTTGTCTGCCAGAACCATCATTTTTTTGGTGATTGCCATTATAAAAATACTGGTTCTTTTTTCTAAATGTTCTAACAATTGATTTTAGATATACTGCTAAATAATACAATCAAAAAATGCCTAATCTGAATATTCAGATTAGGCATTTTTATGTGATCATGTATTTTGAAGAACAGCAGGAGTAGGGTCGTTTTCCTTAATTCTGTTTCTGCATATTTTTTCGATTTCAAGAATATTTGCCACTCCCGAAATATAGAGAATATTAGGAACGTATTTGTCAGATTCGTTTTTTCGGCTTACCATTTTACCAGTGCGGAGTTCCATAGACATGTCTTCTTTTTTACTGTTTATTTCCATGTTTCCTGAAAATTGTTCCCAGTCATAAGTGGTAATAGTTCCTTTGCGATAGTGAACTAGTCTGTTTGTCGTTCCTACAAAATACCCGCCTTTTTGTAATAAGGAGTAAAATCCGCCACATAAAATGGCAATTCCTACTACAACAAAAAGACCAATTATTAAAGACGGAACAAGCATCGGTTCAAAATTATCCCAACTAGCTGTAGTCGGTTCATCGTTTACTTTAAAATGAACCTCTTCTCCTTTAAAAAGCGGTCCTAAAAAAGCAATTACAAAAATGCTGATAAATGCTGACCATATAATTCCAAAACCAATAATTCCTAAGGATTTATTTAAAGGTTCTTTTCTTTTGGCAAGGATTGAAAAATCAACTTTTTCTGTTCCGATAACCGATTTTAAATCTGAAGGTAATAATTGAGTAGTGTCCAATAGTTAAATTAGTTTGAGGGTTATGTTTTTAAACTCAAATATATCAAAATTTGTAAACGTATATGATTTTGGTTGTTAAATTTAAAATCAATTAAATAATTTTGTGGTTCTGTCATCATAAAATTTATTTTTAAAATCCTTGTTATTATTGAAGAATGAATATCTTTTTAAGATTATGGTTAAACCTTTTTCATGAATATTGGTCATACTAAAACGATTTCGAATTCATTTAAACACTTTTTATTATGGATCAAAATGTGCTTTGGTCACTTCGTTTGGGTTTTACTAATAAAGAAGCATCAAAAATTGCTCAAAAAGGATTGTCCACTTTTCTGGAAAGTTCCTTTATGTCTCCTGTTGATTCCTCTATTCCTTTTTTTTTAGTAAACAGCCCAAAAACAAAGGAAGAATTATTGCAGCAACGTGAATTGTATAAAAATGCTACAAGGGAACAAAAGCAGGAAAATCAGAAAAAGGAGCGACAGACTTTGGAAGAGATGAAGATGTGGTGGGTTGATAAAATGACTGCGTCTGAATTTCCGCTTCGCGAAAAAATGACTTGTTTTTGGCATAATCATTACGTGGCAACATTTCCAAAAGTAAAAGTCAATTATTGGATTTTTCAGCACAATCAAATTCTAAGAAAAAATTCTTTTGGAAATTTCAAAACACTGACCAAAGAGATTGTTCAAAGCAATGCAATGGTGCGTTATCTCGATAATACGGACAATCGAAAAGACAAACTCAACGAAAATTTAAGCCGGGAGCTGCTCGAACTTTTTACCCTTGGCATTGGAAATTACTCTGAGCAAGATATAAAAAATGGAGCCAAAGGTCTCGCTGGGCTTAGTCTTGGGGAAGAAAGTGCCGTTTACAGACCAAAATTTGAAGACAATGAAAGTTTCATTTATTTTGGAAAAAAAGGCAATTTTAAAATAGATGAAATGATTGATATTATTTTCGAACAGCCAAATATTCCTTATTTGGTTACCCGAAAAATATTAAAATGGTTCATTTATGATAATCCTAAGGAAGAATTAGTTCGTTATTATGGTGATTATCTGAAGAAAAAGAATTTTGAAATCAAACCATTATTGACTAAAATATTTACTGAAGAGTTTGCTAAAAATAATGCGGGTTCTAAGATTAAAAGCCCTTTGGAGTATATTCTGCAATTAACTAACGAACTCAATATCGAAAACCCTAATGAAAGATTAATTGCCAGATTTCTAAAAGATCAAGGAATGGATTTGTTCAGCCAGCCTAATGTAAAAGGGTGGGACGGAGGCAATTCTTGGCTTACTTCTCAGATTTTTTTGCAACGGAATAATGTTGCTGATTTACTTTGTAACGGTAAAAATTTAACTCGGGGAAATAAACAGAATGCTGAAAATTCGATGATGGCGCAAAACCCAAATCGGCAATTTAAGGTGAAACTGGATTGGGATAAAGACGGTAGTAACAAGGAAATCATTGCAGAGCTCGAAAATAGGTTGTTGTTTAAAACTGATGCATCGAATCAGCAGGATTTCGAGCAACTTTTAAAATACGATTTTGACAGTAAAACCGAAGGTTCGGAAAACGCTGTATTGCGGTTATTCAATTTTATGGTAAAAACCCCCGAATTTCAATTAATATAATAGCTGCCGAAGGTCAAAAGTTGTAAAGGAGAATGAAATATTTCCTTTATAACTTTTCACTTTGGACATTAAGATTTAGTATCATGAACAGAAGAAAATTTTTAGCGCTTACAGGGACATTTACAGGAGGTTCACTTCTGCTGCCTAATTTTTTATACTCTTTTGGCTCACAGACTAATTTGGTTTTGGGCGAGCAATGCGTAGTTTTTGTTCAATTAAACGGTGGAAATGATGGGTTAAACACTTTTATCCCGTTTGAAGATGCGCTTTATTATGATTCGCGTCCAACAATCGCTATCTCAAAAACCGAGGTTTTAAATGTAGCAAAAGGAATGGCGTTTCATCCCGCTTTGAAAGGATTTGCCAGCATGCAGCAAAGTGGTGATTTGTCTGTTATCCAAAATGTGGGTTATCCAAATCCAGTGCGTTCTCATTTTCGAAGTCAGGAAATTTGGCAAACGGCACCAACTCATCAGGAATATCTTAATGATGGCTGGCTGGGGCGTTATCTGGATTTGCAGTGTAAGGAACACCAGCCTACTGCTGGAATAAACATTGATACTATTGATAATTTAGCATTAAAAGGCGATGAACCAAATTCTATTACCGTAAAAGATCCTGACCGATTTAAGACTAAAAACAAACAAGAAAGAGAAGGGCAGTTATCAGGGAATCCGCAATTGGATTTTGTTCGAAAAGTAGCTAATTCGGTAATAGAAGGTTCAGATGATATTCAGAATGCATTAGCTAAATCAGCACCCTCAGATGTCGTTTATCCAAAGACTGGTCTGGCTAAAAATCTGGAATGGATTTCGAAACTGATAAAAGGAAACTTAAATTCCAAGGTGTATTATACTTCGCTTGGCGGTTTTGACACTCATGACAATCAGCTTTCCATTCACAAAAACAGATTGACCGAACTCAATGATGCTGTTTTTAGTTTCTATGAAGATTTAAAAAAATCACAGCAGTTACAGAATGTAACCATCGTTGTTTTCTCAGAATTTGGCCGTCGCGTAAAAGATAATGGACGAGGAACTGATCACGGGACAGCTGCTCCAATGTTTGTCATAGGCGGCAATAACCGTGGCGAAATTATTGGTAAAAACCCAAATCTAACTGATTTGGACAATGGTGATTTAAGACATGAAATTGATTTTAGAAGTGTTTATGCCTCGATTTTGAAAAACAAACTGAATTTTGATTTCACCAAAATCGGAATTCAAAACAAAGCATTGGAAGGTTTGTTCTAAAATCGTTTTAATACACCAAGCACTTAACTTATTGTTTCCGTTTTATAGGAATCCATATTTCTTCTTCAGATTCTGGATCTCCGTTTTTGTATTTGTCTCCCAAAATTTCAAAATGCGGTCTGTTGTCCAAATCGTAATCCGAATTGGGTATCCATTCCCCATAAATATAACGGAAAACGGAATCATCAGTATTTAAGCCTTTATAATCAAAAACGGCATACAGCCCTCCGGCCAAAGTGAATGTCTCCATTCCTGAAGGGACATTGTCAAAGTCTGAAACTTCTATGGCCGCCCATTTTTCAAATTCTTTTATAGGTTTTAAAGATAAAAAATGAGTTGGATTATAAACCGTCATCGAGATTAAATCGCTGGATAGGTTGTTGTTTATTTCTTTCCTTCTTGGCATAAAACTCTTCCAAAGTTCGCCGACTTTGTAGTCTGCAAAACTCATTATAAGCCGTTTTCCAATTAATTTTTTCTCGTTTAGGTTTACTATTTTTGGTGTCATTTATAATACTATTTTATGAATGTTTTCTATAATTATATTTTTTCAATTCTTTGCGTCTCTGCGCCTTTGTGAGACTAATTTCATGCAAAGGCACAAAGTCTATCTTCAGGATTTAGACTCTTGGTGGAGTAATTTAATTTTAGCGCTAAGTAAGTACTTTATTCATTTATAAATTCTAAAATAATTTTCAAAGTTGCCGCTTGCTGTTTTTCTCTGCTAATGGTAGCTAGGTTATCTCCTAATTGAAAGCCATAATAACCAAATTGACAATGATTACCGCCTTCTATTTTTATAAACTTTGCCGTTTTCGGCAGTTTTGACTTGTTTCCCAAAATTGATTTTTCCTCAGCAACCCCATCATTTGAGCCATAAATTTTTAAGATGGGTATTTTGCTGTCAGCAAGTGAAATGGTTTTTGGATGAGTACTGCCAATGAGGATTAGTTTATTTATTAACTCAGGGTTTTCAAATACAAACTGTGCGGCCATTTTTGCGCCTTGTGAATGCCCAGACAAAATATATGTTTTACTCGAGTCATTAAATAATTGTAATTCTTTAGGCTTGTTGTATCCATTGGATGCCAACCTCCAAGGCATTTTGATCAAATATACTTTTATGTTGCTCTCGGCTATTTTTCTGCAGAGCGGGACATACGCTTTTGGATCGACCATTGCACCCGGATAAAAAATAAAGACATTTTTAAATGTTGTTTTTGGCGTAAAGGAAAAGAAATCGTCTGTGTTTTCAACTTCAATAGTATTGCTGTCATCAAAAAATTTCTCGTCTACACCTTGTGATTGATACGAATAGAATAACCAAAGCGTAAAAACAACACCAGCCGTTATCCAAATTGTCTTTAAGACTTTTTTTATTGTCCACTTTTTTGTTGTCATGTTTTTGTTCAATCATTATTTCTGCTAAAGGCACTGTCATTTGGACGTAATTTTTCGGCGAGTTTTTTTGGCGCCACTTCACAATAAGCTGTTGTCAATGCATCTGCAAATAAGTCTTTATGCACTTTTTCCAGATCAATTAAAGTCCAGCCTTGTTTGCCCCATTTGTTGTCAACAGGATAAATAATGGTTTTGTCTGCTGCAGAAAAAACGTCTTGGTCAATTTCTGATAATTTTATACAGGCTCTTTTGAGTTTATCATCATAAGTGGCAAATATTTTTTTCTTTACCCTGAAAGATGTTTTTTCAAAGTGCGGATCTTCCGTTGCTTCGGGGAATGAAAGGGCTAATTTTCGGAGTGTGTCAATTGCTACCATTGTTTAGTTTTATAACATTACTCAGCAGCCGTTATTGTTATCGGAAGCCTGAATAATGATCGAACAACTTTTCGGTCTTTAATTCCTGCTTGCCAATCTGGACATGTTTTAAATATTTTTGTTATTTCTTCAGAAGTACCATAGCCAATATCCTGCACTACAACAAAATTTGTGATTGAACCATTTTTTTCAATCACAAATTCTACAATAATCTTTCCTTTTAATCCTTTTACATCTGGGACATGGAAGCTTTTGCCTACAAATTTATAAAACTTCTCCATGCCACCTTTAAATTCTGGTTTTTTATCCAATTCATTATTGTTATAGATTTTCMCATTGTCTTCAGTAGTTTGAGAATAGGTAGTTGTAGTGATAATTATGATTAAAAGAATAAAGTATTTTTTCATGTTATTTTAGATTTTGTTTTAAAAACTTTTTTTCAATTGGTGAAAAGCAACACAATCGTATTGCATCGAGGCCCATCTGGTGCTTGTTTGCAAGGAACTCCTACTTATTGTTGTGAACTAAACGAAGTGTTTACAATACAATTTATCTTTATACATTACCATCATGGCTCTCTTTTTTTCAAATATATTGATTTTAAAAGGATGGTAATAAAAAATACAGGAATATACTTATTTATAGTTGTTCCTGTTTTAATTAACCGGTTTGTAAATGCTACGATTTATCTCCTAATTTAAATAAGTACTCGTTACAAACGAGTAGCAGTGGGAGTCTACCGACTTTTCCCTTATATGTATTTATATTTGCAAACTGATTTTGCAGGTATTTCTTATATAAATATAGAAAAAGCCACAAAATAACATCTGTTACTTTGTGGCTTTTGATTTTTGTTTTGTGCTCTGCGTGTGTGACGAAGTCGTGTGACTTCGTAGAACGGGTATGTTTTCTTAAAATCTATTCTTTTTTCTCTTTGTCTTCGCTGTTTTTGTCTGATTTTGAATTGCTTAGTTTGCCAAGTACAAAAATACTGGCCATGGCAATAATTGTGGTACTGCCAATAATTGAGCCAATTGCTTCATGTCCTGTAAACCCTAAATACGTACTTGCTGAAAGTGCTAAAAGACATAAAATAAAGCCAAAAATTTGACCAGCCTTGCTTTGATTCAATTGGGATGTAACAGCTTTATTTTCTAATCCCATTCTATGATCTTGCTGTTTTTCAGCCATAATCATTATTCTATCAGCTCCATTTGGAATAACTGAATTGTATTGAATTAATGCTTCTGCTGATGGAAGAGGTCCAGAATGATGTCTCTCGGTTACACTCAATGTCATTTGACTGAATGTTTGTAATAGTTCTCCTTTTTTTGTTTCGTCTACTCCATCAAAAATATGCGGATTTAATAATTCTAGCTCTTCTTTTATTTCAACAATTTCAGCTTTAAGTAATCTTTCATCGTTAAAGGCTTTCTCTTTTAAAGGAGTATTGCTTCTTTGTGCTAGTTCTGATTTTGTGCGCTTTTTCTCTGGAGTTTTTGACATAATTTGAATCTATTTTAGGCAAAGCTTATTATAGTTCTGCTTTTCAAATTTTTTTCTAGCTTTTTCAATGTCGTTACCAACATTTTGCCAATCTGACGTCAAAGCTCTATTGTCTGCTTCTTGTTCGGTTTTGAAGGTGTTAAACTCATAATAATTACCAGGTAAATTTAACACAGAACCGATACCTTTCATAAAATTACATTTTGAAAATAGATAATCCGCTTTATATTTCACCTTAGTTTCTTCCATAACGATTTAATTAAATTGGTTATTTTAAACCTTAATTTTAAAATGCCTCTCAAGATAAATTCCGAAAAGGGGTGCAAAAGTAATATAATTTATTATATAATTAAAATTACATAAAATTTGATAAATTCAATAAACAATTAAGTTATGATTAACTTCATTCACTACTAAAATTATGCCGTTTTATATCAAGTGCACATAAATTTATTTATGCGCACTTGATTAAAGATTTCGACGAAGTTATATTTTTTTTTTCACAAAGTCAATATTTTTATTAATAATAATGATTGTGAAACATTAATTTTTTAATGCTTTTGTATAGGAAGTAAAAATCTTTAATTTGGAGTATTTTTCTACCATGCAAAAAAAAATGAAAATTTTAAGTAGATGATAAATAGTTATTTGTTTATTTTGATTCAAGTCCTATACAGATTTGTAATAAACAGAGTTTATAAACTATAAAATCAAAAAAGGTTGCAGATTCATATATCTGCAACCTTTTTTGATTTTAAACTAATTGTACTTATTTTAAGGCTTTATAAAGTATCTCAACGGGATGAAATGCTTTTCGGCTGGTTCCGTCGCTTATTTGGTGTCTGCAGCTCGTTCCTGACGCAGAAATCAATGTGGCTTCTTCTTCGGAACGAATGGTTGGGAATAATACCAATTCTCCTATTTTCATCGAAATGTCATAATGCTCTTTTTCGTATCCAAAAGATCCCGCCATACCACAGCAGCCACTTGGGATATTGAGTACAGTATAATTTTGAGGCAGCATCAGGATTTTTTTGAGAGGTACCAATGATGATAACGCTTTCTGGAAACAGTGACCGTGCATACGGACTCTTTCTTGGTTTTCTGTAAACGAAGCGGAAGTGATTCGGCCTTCGTCCAATTCTTTGGCCAAAAATTCTTCGATAAGCATTGCTCTGTCGGAGAATGCTTTTGCTTTTTCTTTTAAATCACCACGGCATAAATCAGGATATTCATCTCGGAAAGATAATATTGCCGAAGGTTCAATTCCGATTAAAATTGCATTTTCCGGTATTTCTTTGGCGAAAGCCTGAGTATTCTTTTCGGCAATTTCACGCGCTTCTTTCAGCATTCCTTTCGAAAGATACGTTCTTCCGCTGATGCCAATTTCTGGAACTATGACTTCATAACCTAAACGGTTAAAAAGCTTCACGGCAGTCTGGCCAATTTCGACATCATAGAAATTCAGGAATTCATCGTTGTACAAATAGACTTTACCTTGAATAAAATTCCCCGTCTGTCTATAACTTTTGATCCATTTGGCAAAGGTAATTTTATGCATTAACGGCAACGATCTTTCGGTAGCAAAACCAGTAGAACGTTTCATAATGTTTCCTATGATTCCTTTGGAACCAAAATTATACAGCCATGGCAAAGAAGCAAATAATTGATTAATTTTTGGCGTATTGCCAATTAATTTCGAACGGAATTTCACTCCGTTTTTATCATGGTATTGCTGTAAGGTTTCGGCTTTTAGCTTTGCCATATCCACATTTGACGGGCATTCGGATTTGCATCCTTTACAGCTCAAACACAAATCGAGGACTTCGAGCAGACCTTCATCGTCAAATCTGTTTTCTTTGGTAGAATTGGTGATGGTTTCTCTCAGTATGTTGGCTCTGGCACGAGTGGTGTGTTTTTCATCACGGGTAGCCATATAACTTGGACACATGGTACCGCCGCTTTTTTCTGTTTTTCTGCAGTCTCCCGATCCGTTGCACATTTCGGCAGCACGCACGATTCCGTTATGCTCGGAGAAATCAAAATAGGTTTCCGGCATTGGAGTTTCCTGACCCGGATTGTATCTCAGGCTGGTGTCCATTGGAGGCGTATTCACTATTTTGCCTGGATTGAAAATGCCCCAAGGATCCCAAGTATTTTTCACTTGGATAAACAATTGGTAGATTTCGTCGCCCAGCATCAGCGGAATAAATTCACCGCGAAGTCTTCCGTCGCCGTGTTCTCCGCTTAGCGAGCCTTTGTATTTTTTAACTAAATGAGCAATATCGGTAGCAATAGTTCTAAAAAGCGCAGTTCCTTCTTTAGTTTTTAGATCAATGATTGGGCGTAGGTGCAGTTCTCCTGTAGCAGCATGCGCATAGTGCACACAGCTTAGGTTTCGCTCTTTTAAAACGGCATTAAAATCTTCGATAAAATCGGGTAAATCATTTACATCAACCGCAGTATCTTCAATAACGGCAACTGCTTTGGCATCGCCGGGAATATTAGACAATAATCCCAATCCTGCTTTCCTCAGGTTCCAAACTTTATTGGTGTCCTCACCAAAAACAATCGGGAAATGATAGCCCAGATTTTTGGAACGCATCAATTCCTCCATTTCTTTGGCAAGTTCCAGAATTTCTTCCTGCGTATCTCTCAAAAATTCTACAACAAGAATGGCTTGCGGGTCGCCTTCAACAAAAAATCGGTTTTTGCTTTGCTCAATATTTTCTTTGGTGCATTCTAAGATATAATGATCGATTAATTCAACACTGTCAGGTTTGAATTTCAAGGCTTCCAAATTGGCTTTCAACGATTCATTGATACTGTTGCAATGCACGCAAACCAAGGCAGCAAACGGTTTTAATGCATCTACTAAATTCAGTTTAATTGATGTTGAAAAAAACAATGTTCCTTCAGAACCTGCGATTAATTTACAAAAATTAAATTTTTCTGTCGGATCGCCAAAAGGCTGGCTGTATGCCAATAAATCTAAAGCGTATCCTGTATTTCTTCTCGGGATTGATTTTTTTGGATAATTTTCGTCGAATAATGTTCTGTTAGCTGGAGAACCCAATAATTCTTTTGCCTGAACATAAATTGCCTGTTCCAAAGGACTCACTACATTTATTCCGTTGCATTTGTCTTCAAATTCGGCATTGGTCAAAGCGCCAAAAGTAACTTCATTTCCATCTGCCAAGAATCCTTTAATTTCAAGTAAATGCTCACGGGTGGAACCATAAATAACTGATCTTGCTCCACAGGCATTGTTACCCACCATGCCGCCAATCATACAGCGGTTACTGGTGGAAGTTTCCGGACCAAAAAATAATTTATAGGGTTTTAAATGGATGTTCAGTTCATCACGAATCACTCCAGGTTCTACCCAAGCCGATTTTTCGACAGGGTCAACCGAAAGGATTTTGGTGAATTCCTGCGAAATATCAACCACGATTCCGTTTCCAACAACCTGCCCGGCAAGAGAAGTTCCTGCAGCACGAGGAATTATGCTGCTTTTGTTTTCTCTGGCAAAAGCAATGATTTTTTGAATATCTTCCTTCGTTTTTGGAATCGCTACAGCCAGCGGCATTTCTTTGTAAGCACTCGCATCAGTGGCATATAGTGTACGCATTGTATGGTCGTACAATAATTTTCCATCTAATTGCTTTTCAAGACTTTCAAGGTTCATTATGTTTTGATTAAGGATTAACGATTGCTGATTTTTGATTTTTATTGCGTCGAAATCTGCAGTCAAAAATCAACAATCTGAAATCTTTAGTATAAAATTCTATATCGAATGGTATTCGGAATCTTTTTTAATTTTTTCTCCAAATCTTTGTTATGGAAATTATCAATATCGGTAATTACGTAACCCAAAGTTTCATTGGTTTTTAAATATTGTCCCAAAATATTGTTGTCATATTCCAAAAGAATATTATTTATTTGTGCCAAAATACCTTTCACGTTTTCATGAATATGCATGATACGGTGTGCACTTTGAAGCTCCGGAAGCTGTATCTCCGGAAGATTTACGCTTCCATAAGTAGTACCTGTATTAATATATTGAATGATTTTGTTGGCAACATAATGACCAATATCTTCTTGGGCCTCTTCGGTGCTTCCTCCAATGTGGGGAGTCAATATCACATTTTTCAATCCCTGCAGTTCAGATACAAACGGCTCGTCATTGTTTTTTGGCTCGTATGGGAAAACATCGACTGCGGCTCCGTGAATTCTACCGTTTTTTAAGTTAGCTACCAATGCTTCAATATCAACAACATGGCCTCTGGAAAGATTTAAAAAGATAACCCCGGGCTTCATGCTTTCAAAAGCATCGGCATCAATTAAGTTTTTATTGCTTGCGCGTCCATCCACGTGTAAAGAAACAACATCCGAAAGCGCTAATAATTCTTTCAAAGAAGAACATTTTTTTGCATTTCCAAGAGCCAATCTATCGACAGCATCATAGAAATACACTTTCATACCTAGTGCTTCAGCTACGATAGAAAGCTGTGATCCAATGCTTCCGTATCCAACCAAACCTAATTTTTTACCGCGGATTTCAACACTGTTTGTAGCTGATTTGTCCCAAACGCCTTCGTGCATTAATTTACTTTTTTCGAAAGTATTACGAACTAGCATAATGATTTGTCCCAAAGCTAATTCCACAACAGATCTGGTGTTGCTGTATGGAGCATTGAAAACAGAGATTCCTTTCATACTGCAGGCGTTCAAATCTACCTGATTGGTTCCAATACAGAAAGTTCCAACAGCGTGCAGTTTATTGGCATGTTCCAAAACTTTGGCAGTCACATTTGTTTTTGAACGGATTCCAAGTATGGAAACGCCTTTTATTTTTTCGATCAATTCCTCTTCAGACAAAGATCCTTTGAGCGTTTCTACGTTGTAACCTTCGTGTTCAAAGATATTAACGGCGTCTTGATGAATGTTCTCTAATAATAAAACATTAATTCTGTTCTTTGGATAAGAAACCGAAGCTTTATACGAAAGTTCATAAAGAATTTCGTCCAATGATGGAGCTATCTGACTGGCTTTTTCTACCACAATTTTTCTCGTTACATTTTCAGTAAAAGCAAAAAATTTGGAAACAGCGCCTCCTTCAAGAGTTTCATAATCGGTATATCCGTCACCAATCATTATTGCTTCGCCTTGAAGATTTAAGGATTTGATTTTTTTTACTTTTCCTTGGTTTTCACACAATTCATCTTTTTCGTCAAAACCAATTATTTTCCCCTCATGGTCAAATTTGAAGGTATTGGCCAAAACATGCTCTGGTTTGATGCCATATTCCTGAACGATTGGGATAATAATTTCCTTAAAACCGTTTGAAATGATATAAATGTTATCCGAATGCTGTTTGAAAAAAGCTCTATTTCGTATTACAGATGCGGTCACTTTCTTTTTTAGTTCTTCAATTACACTGCCGATGTGGTCTCTATTGGCTTGCAATAATTGGATTCTTTGAGTCAAAGATTCTTTCAAGGACAATTTGCCTTCCATTCCAAGATCGGTTAATCGTTGAATTTCGCTTAATATTTGAACTCCTGCAGCACTATCTTGGTAAATTACTTCGCATAATACATCTAGTGCTTCGACTTTCATAAAAGTACTGTCAAAATCGAATATAAATGTTTCCTGATTTTCTGTCATCTTTTTAGTGTTTGTCACAAATAAAAATTATTTGTAAATTTTTTGCACAAAGATAAACCCTCGATTGCTATTCTGAAAATATATTGGTATAATACTAGCCAGTTTAACGATAATTGAGGTTATTGTTATAAATTGTCTTTTTGAGCAGACATTATTAAATTTAATCTTCAAAAAGCAATTTTAAATTTTGTTTTATTGATTTTGAGAAGGGTTTTTCAGTATCGGTTTTTCGCAATTTGAGAACAATATTCTTTTAAAACTACAATAACTTGCCGTAATCCAGCCTAAAAAACGGTGAATTTGACAAGTTATTGAATTTTTTTAGTCTTTAATTTTGCAATTTTACATCAGTGCTTTCAAAAATTTTATCGGCAGATGAAGCTACAAATCCTTGGTACAAATTACCGTCGGCCATAGCATATCGCAATGCAAATTCGTAATAGCAAGATGGAATTTCAAAAGAGCCTTCTTCAAAGTTGATGGTATATAAATCAGCCAATGTGCTGGATTGTTCCAATAATTGCTCTGGAGTTCCTTTTATTTTTCCGCCAGAGGCGTTCAATTTCCAGCCATTTTCTTCTAGGAATGTGTTTAATTCTTCGAGTTTTTCAAAATGTTTTAAGGCATTGACATTGATCGTAAAATGATTGGCTCGGAAACCATACACATACATCCAAGCCGCATATTCTGATTCTTCCAATAATGATTGATAAATTGCTTTAGAACTAGGCTTCCAAATTACACCGTTTAGAACTAATTCAGGGTGGGCAAAGTCGTTTTGGTTACAATTGTTCAAGATATTTTTTACAGTTTCCCGTAATTCATTTGAACATTTTTCCAACTCCAATTCGGAGATGAAAATTCTAGGCGCATTTGTATCTGTTGTATGTTCATAATGTTTGGCAAATAATTTTTTGGATTCAAAAATATATTCACCCCGTGCCTCATAACCAATAGCCAAGAAAGGTTTTTCTAAAACGGCAATATTGATGCGCGGGTCATTAAAGGTACGAATCGCAATGTGATCATTTTGAATTGTTTCGCCTTTTTCTTCCAGTAAAGTGTGTATTTTTTTTGCAGATGGGGTTATTGCGGCATATTGTTCCCATAGTTTTGAAAGCAGTTGATTTTTGTCCATTTCTGTCTGTATTTTTGAATTGTAATAATGACACAAAACTAGATAGAAATCTGTTGAACTAACATATTTGTATTTCGATTATTTATAAATTAGCTTTTTTGAATGATAATTGTGTAATTTTGACATTTTTAAATGCATTTTCTGCTTTAGAATTGTCAATGTTATATTTTCAACCAAATAGTTAACTGATGCTAAACTCCAAGAACAACGAAAATACTGATTATTTAGACCAAGAAATCATCAGAAAGCTGAGTGAAAATGGCAGAATCCCCTATTCTGAATTGGCCAAAGAATTAAAAGTGTCTAATTCATTAGTGCATTTGCGTGTGCGAAAATTGCAGGAATCGGGTGTGATAGCTGGCTTTTCAGTAAAATTGAATGCAAAAGCCAACGGCTTTGAAACTATTACATATACTGGAATCACTACCAAAGAAGCCCGTTTTGCTTACTCAATAGCCGAACAACTCAAATTGATTCCCGAGATTGTGGAATGTCACTGGGTTTCGGGCAAATATGCTTTGTTTATCAAGATTGTAGCCGCCAATAATGAAGAGTTGCGTAAAATTATATACGAACAAATTCATATTATAGAAGGAGTGGGAGGAACGGATTCATTTATTTCTTTCGGGTCTGCGTTTGAGAAAAACTTGCCGATACAGTAAAGAGTAAAAATTAGGAGTACTTTTTATTTTAAATATATAAGTCATTTAAGTTTTACCTGTTGGAGGCAATTTTTTTAATATATAGAAACCGAATAGTTTATTTAAGGAACATAGCATTCCAAGGAATGTCGTAACTTATATTTATTTTAAAACCTACTTAGATTAATAATTTTTCTTTAACTTAAATGACTTATATGTTTAAAAATAGTTGTTGTTTATTTTAAAAAATAGTGAATTGGATTAAATCTCAAATCCCAATTTTTCTCTTACTCTATTCAAAACGCCATTAGCAACAACACCAGCTTTTGCAGCTCCTTTTTTTAATAGGTCATCAACTTCTGGAAGGTTATTGATATAATAGTTGTATTTTTCTCTTTCAGTTTTAAATTTTTCTAAGATCAATTCAAATAACGCTTGTTTGGCGTGGCCATAGCCATAATTACCGCCTAAATAATTAGCTTTCATTGTTTCGATTTGATTTTCATCTGCCAATAATTTATATAAAGCAAAACAGTTACAGGTATCTGGATTCTTTGGTGCTTCCAGTGGCGTGCTGTCTGTTTCAATACTCATGATTTGTTTACGCAACGGTTTGTCATCCAAGAAAATGTTGATGAAATTATTGGCGGATTTACTCATTTTTCCACCATTGGTACCAGGAATCAGCATGCTGTCTTCTTGGATTTTGGCTTCTGGAATGACAAAGGTTTCCCCCATTTGATGGTTGAATCGTGACGCCACATCGCGTGTAATTTCTAAATGCTGCAATTGGTCTTTTCCAACAGGAACAAATTCGGCATCGTATAATAAAATATCTGCTGCCATAAGCATTGGATACGAAAACAATCCTGCATTAACATCTTCTAAACGATCGGATTTGTCTTTGAATGAGTGCGCCAATGTTAGGCGCTGAAATGGGAAGAAGCAGCTTAAATACCAAGATAGTTCTGCTGTTTGCGCCACATCGGATTGGCGGTAAAAAATCACTTTTTCGATGTTCAAACCGCAAGCTAACCAAGCACAGGCAGTACTGTAAGTGTTGCTTCTTAGTGTTTCGCCGTTTTTGATTTGGGTAATCGAATGCAAATCGGCTATAAAAAGGTAAGATTCGTTTTCTGGTTTATTAGATAATTCGATTGCAGGAATAATTGCGCCTAATAAGTTACCCAAATGTGGAGTGCCAGTACTTTGAACGCCTGTAAGTATTTTTGCCATTTTTATTTTTTTAAACTCGTATTATTATAATGAAGTATGTTATTTTTTCGCAAAGTTAATTCTTTTGCTAAATTTTCCGCAAGTTTACCTATTTTTGGCTCTTTGAAAAGAGCATAATTTTAAATTGGTTGCAAAAAACTGACGATGATATGCGAAATGAAGTTCGATTGCTCCAATAAAAAATATAAACGGTTATCAATTACATGCGACCATTTAAAACAATTATTACAACACATGAAAAGTATAAAAAAAGTATTGTGGGCCGTTTGGAGAGTTTGGTTTTATGTGGTAATGCTCATTCCCATCCTAATTATGCTTCCCTTTTTGGTGATTTCGATATTGACGGAAAGCGGTTATCCTTATTTTTTTAAAATGTCCCGTATTTGGGCGAAGTGCGTTCTTTTTGGAATGGGCTTTTATTACAAAGTTGAAAAGGTTCAACAATTAGACTCAAAAAAAAGTTATATGTTCGTCGCCAATCATACTTCTATGACCGATATCATGCTGATGCTCGCTGTTGTGGATAATCCTTTTGTTTTTGTTGGTAAAATGTCGTTGGCAAAAATTCCGTTATTTGGTTTTTTCTATAAACGAACAAGTATTCTTGTGGACAGAAGCTGTTCTAAAAGCAGAATGGAAGTGTTCAATGAAGCTCAAAAAAGAATTAACCGCGGGCTTAGTATTTGTATTTTTCCCGAAGGAGGTGTTCCTCATGATGAGACTCTTATATTAGATGCTTTTAAAGATGGAGCTTTTCGTTTGGCAGCCGAACATCATTTGCCAATAGTGCCTCTTGTTTTTCCTGACAATAAAAAAAGATTATCATATACCTTTTATAGTGGAAGTCCTGGATTGATGCGAGCAAAAATGTTGTCTCCTGTGGAAACTGTTTCTGCGGCTAGTGTGCCAAAAGATCGAAAAGAACTGCGTGAGCAGGTTCGAAGTTTAATCCTAAATGAATTATTGGAGTTTCAAAAGACGGATTTATTAAATAATGCAAACCTATATATATAAGAAGGAGGCTTTCTAATTTTTTTGAGAGCCTCCTTCTTAAATTTATGATGCTTTTTTTACAACTATTGTTTGTGTAACAAATTCTGTAGTCGTTTTTTTAAACTTCAAAGTGTAAGTTCCTTCAGCTGTTGGTTTCATTTTGTATGTGGTTGTTTTAGTTGCTGGTGTTGTACCGCAGCTTGTTCCTTCATACTTTGATTGCACTTCAATTTGTTTAGTGTTTTCATTAGTTGTTTCTATAAACTTATTAAAAGTTCCACAATTGTTTTCTACTGCATAAGTAACCGTAAAACTTAATTCTTGATTGGGAACACCTGTAGTTGGTCCTGTAATTGCAGTAACTAGCGAGGTCTTTGTTACTGCTTGTTGTTGATCATCATCTTTGGAGCAAGCGGTTAATGAAATAGCAATAAAAGCAATCATAGCAACAGTTTGTAATCTTAATTTTTTCATAGTTTTAATTTTTATTAAATTATATTAATTTTAATAAAGATGATTAAAACTCAATTTGGTTGCGTGACTATTTTTTAGTTATGTGTAATCTAAAAGGATTTGATCTTGTAAAAAAAAACCGACTGAATTGATTTCCAGTCGGTTTTAAATTATTTAGGCATCTGCTAATTCTTTGATATGGCTTTTGATTTTTTCTTCAAGTTCATCTGCCAATTCAGGATTGTCTTTAATTAATGTTTTAACAGCATCTCGGCCTTGGCCTAATTTAGTGTCGCCATAACTGAACCAAGAGCCTGCTTTTTTGATAATTTCAAATTCAACTGCAAGATCAAGGATCTCTCCGGTTTTTGAAATTCCTTCACCGTACATGATGTCAAATTCAGCAACTTTAAATGGTGGTGCTACTTTGTTTTTAACCACTTTCACTTTGGTACGGTTACCCAATACATTTTCGCCATCTTTAATTTGAGTAGAACGGCGAATATCCAAACGCACCGAAGCGTAAAATTTCAAGGCATTACCTCCTGTAGTTGTTTCAGGATTTCCAAACATTACCCCAATTTTTTCTCTCAACTGGTTAATGAAAAATACGGTACAATTAGTTTTGCTGATCGTTCCTGTTAATTTTCTCAATGCTTGAGACATTAATCGTGCATGAAGACCCATTTTGGAATCTCCCATTTCACCTTCAATTTCGCTTTTTGGGGTCAAGGCGGCAACCGAGTCAATAACTACAATGTCAATTGCTCCAGAACGAATCAGGTTTTCGGCAATTTCCAAGGCTTGTTCTCCGTTATCAGGCTGTGAAATGATGAGGTTTTCGATATCAACGCCTAATTTTTCAGCATAATTTCTGTCAAAAGCATGCTCAGCATCTATAAATGCAGCAATTCCTCCTGCTTTTTGAGCTTCAGCAATTGCGTGTAAAGTCAAAGTCGTTTTACCAGATGATTCCGGTCCATATATCTCTATAATTCTTCCTTTTGGATAACCGCCTACTCCCAAAGCCAAATCAACTCCCAAAGAACCGGATGAAATTGTTTCTACTTCCTCAATGGCTTTATCGCCCATTTTCATTACAGTTCCCTTTCCGTAGGTTTTGTCTAATTTATCAAGAGTAAGCTGTAATGCCTTTAACTTAGCTTCTTTGTCCGAACCAGTCTTTTCTTTCATTTTCTTCTGTTTTTATATGATTTACCAAGTTTTGTAATCAAAATATTGGTTTAGATTTTATTTAATGCTCGTAAAAATACTTCTTTTTTTTGAAGTCACAATAGACGACTTTTTAACAAAATAGGTTTTTGTATTTGCTTCGTCAGTTCACTATCGCTCGTGTGGGCTGCGGGCTGTACGCACTACTAGGTTGCTTGCTTCCATACCAATGTCATTAAGTTAAGGATTGCTCGCTTAGCTTTTTTTAAATATTGCTCTCGCAAAGCCACAAACAAATCGGTTCTAAACTTTGCGTCTTCGCACGAAAAATAAAAGCTTAGCTTAATGGCATTGGCTTCCATTCCTCACACAGAAAACGGCTTCCGATTTTAAAACTCACGGTTTTTAAATTCACTTTATGATATAGATGTTATTTGCTCGAAAATATATAGAAGTAAATTCAACGCCATCTATTTAATTATTCAGCAAATAAGGCTTTTAGTTCCGTTGCATCATGCGGATTCATTTTGCCAGCCAATACTAAACTCAATTGCTTTCTTCTTAAAGCGGCATCATAGCGCAGTTTTTCTAATTCGGTTTCGGGTTCGATTGCTGGAACTTCTACTGGTCTTCCAGTATCATCTACAGCTACAAAAGTGTAGATCGCTTCGTTGGCTTTAGTTCTGTTTCCAGACTGACGGTCTTCGACCCAAACGTCCAAATAAATTTCCATTGAACTCTTAAAAGCTCTAGATACTTTTGCTTCTATAATTACGACACTTCCAAGCGGGATAGATTTGTTGAAAGCAACATGATTCACAGATGCAGTTACTCCTATGCGGCGCGAATGCCTTCCTGCCGCAATACTCGCAGCACGATCCATTCTGGCCAAAAGTTCCCCTCCAAATAAATTATTCAAAGGATTGGTTTCGCTCGGTAAAACCAAATCGGTCAATATAGTTAAGGATTCAGAAGGGTGTTTTGCCGTCATATTTTGTATTAGATAATTAGAAAATGTTTTAATTTATTTATTGAATTTCTTTTTGAGTTATTGTTTTGGCATTGCTATTGTTATTGATTTTTTTAGTTAAGCCAATACACCGCCATTACAGATGGGATAAAATACAGAACAATGGTTCTGGCACCATCATAATCTTTTGCCAACCGCTGTCCAAAAAGCAGCATGATAAGAGTTATGCTGGAAAATATTGCTCCATATAAACCATAAACTCTGCCACTGTTCACGGCGAGCTCTATGGCACCTACAGTACATAGAATTCCAGAAATCAATTCTAATATCAAGACGTTCAGCAAAGCAAGAGGCACTTGATTTCGCAAAGGCGTTTGTGCAAAATGTTCTCTAAGCCAATCTAAGTTATCTTTCCAGTGGAATAATTTATCTTGTGACGATTGTAAAAAGGTGATAGCTAAAAAAACTAATAATAAAATTGAAGAAATATTATTCATGGGGCTTTATTTTTTATGAATTAAACGCGTAAGTTTTATTGATAAATCTGTTAAAATTATTTTGGCATTTCCATTGCGTTCGATATGATACATGGCATCAGACAATTCTTTAAAGATGTCATTAATGTTTTTGCCGTTTATAAAAGGAGCAAAATTCTCAAGTTTAAATTTTTCTACTTTTGTTTCAATATAAACAAGCTCTTTTGCTTCATAATTGAGCAGTAAGGCTTGACGGAACATTTCGATACAAAACTGAAGGAACTTCTTTTGTGTTTCTCTTCCTAATGATGCTATCTGTTCGCTCCATTCGATTAAGTCTTGTATGGCCGTGGCATTTCCTTTAGCTTTAAATGCAGCCCGAACCCAAGTAACAAACCATAGCTCAAAAGGGGAAGCTTCATCATCAGCATTTAATAAATGAAGGGCTTTGTTATAATTTCCCTGCGCTTGATGAGCAATTTTCAAGGCAGTTTTGGGTTCTATTTGTTCTTTTGCAATAAGGGCATCAACTATTGTCTTTTCGCTTAATCCGTTAAAATGAGTAATCTGACATCGAGACCGAATAGTTTGAATGATATCTTCTTCATTTTCTGAAATAAGGATAAATACCGTTTTTTCGGGTGGCTCTTCAAGTAATTTGAGAAGCTTGTTGGATGCAGCGACATTCATTTTATCGGCCATCCAAATGATCATTATTTTATGGCCGCCTTCATATGATTTTAAAGACAGGGATTTCAAAATTTCCTGAGCATCGTCTACCCGAATTTCACCTTGTTTATTCTGCACTCCCAATTTGGCATACCAATCAAATAAGCCGCCGTAAGGATTTTCTAAAATAAATTGTCTCCAGTCAGAAATGAAATCAATGCTTTTTGGTTTTTGTTTTACCTCTTCAGTTGTTACTGTGGGATAAATAAAATGTAAATCAGGATGAGAAATTTTTTCAAATTTAAGTATGCAGGACTCGTTAGTATTTTGTTGTGAATTGCATAAAACATATTGTGCATAAGCAATCGCCATCGGTAAAGTTCCGCTTCCTTCTGGGCCCACAAATAATTGAGCATGAGGGATTCTGCCTAAATCGACGCTTTTTACTAAGTGATTTTTAATGTATTCCTGTCCTAAAATTTTTGAGAATTGCATGTGGCAAAGATATAAGAAAATGATAGTTTCGAAAATTTTCTAATATAAACTTTAGAGGCTCATTTAATTATCAGAGTTTGTTTTAAACTTTTTATAATTGACAGCATCGTCTAAATGTTTTTTCAACCATTGTGTGTTAATAACTTTTGTATTACTTATGTCTGCAACTATTGTTTTCATGTTTCACACAGTATGTTTAACGGGTAAAAACTTACTTTTTGTATTAAATTTTACTATTTATAAATTTTTTTAATATGCAATTAATTTCGATAAAGTGTTGATTATATAGGATATAATGTAAAAAAACAGGTGATTTTACATTAAAATGTTCTATATTTTATTTCCCAGAACTTGCAAATTCAATTTAATTGTATATTTTTGTTTTATTAATTAAAAAACCAAGATATGAAAGGGAAAATTATTTTTTTCAGTATTTTTATGTTAGCATTGAGCTCATCAAAATGTATTGCACAGGCAAAACCTAATATGCCGCAAAGTATTATTAGTACAAGTGCATCGATTCGTACTTACAATGATGATAAAACATTGAAAGCTATGTCAAAAGGAGAATTGGTAGAATTATACATCGAGCGTATGAAAGTGATTGTAAGAATACTGCCTAAAATTGGATTGGCGACTAAGCCAGGTGTAACAATGACAGATCTAGGAATTCCTGATACAGCTGATAATAAAAAAGCTTTGGATTTGGACAAAGAAGCAACTCAAACATATTTAGATATTTCAGTTGATTATCTAAGAAAAATGTTGCCTTTTTGTGATAAAGGACAACTTGTAAATGCAATTTTGTTTTATGAGCAAACATTAAAATCATTACGTGATTTAGAAGCTCAATAAAAATATATTTTTAGAAAATTAATCTTTTCTAAGTTCGATCTTAAACTCTTTTATGAGTAATGAAATCTCTCCTACAGAGAAAAATATTAATAGCCCCAAGCCTATGAAAACTAAATTTTTACTTATTTGGGTTTTTTTTGCAGTTGTTAGCAATGTAAGTGCTCAACAGGAAAAAGGAATTTTTGGACCAAGCAATTGGTTAAATAATTGGACTGAATTCAAACCAGCTAAAGCTGATTATGGTGAGGCAACTCAAATCCTCGCTGGTAATATCACAGTAAATACAAGATTAACAAAGAAGGATGTATATATTATCCAAGGAAATGTATACGTTACTAATAATGCTGTACTTACTATCGATCCAGGAACTATAATTATTGGAGATTCGGATTCAAGAGGTACTTTAATAATAACTAAAGGTGCACAAATTGTTGCAGAAGGTTTAGAAACTGATCCTATAGTTTTTACATCTAATAAAACTGCCAAAAAAGCTGGGGACTGGGGAGGTATCGTAATTCTTGGCGATGCTCCGATTAATAAATTTGGACTTTATTCTTCTGTTAATTATGATGATTTAGATCCTGCATTGACAACTTATGGCGGTAGTAATACTGCAAGTTCGTCTGGCGTATTGAGATTTGTCAGAGTAGAATATGCTGGAAAAAAGGCTAGAGGTGCTGATAATTTTGATGCTATTTTACTTGGTGGGATTGGAAATAAAACGATCTTAGAAAACATTATGGTAAGTTATGCCGCTGGTGAAGCTTTTGAAGTTTTAGGAGGCGAGCCAATAATGAGCAAGCTAGTTTCTTACAGATGTAACGGAATTGATTTTAAATTCACATTAGGAGCTCAGGCTAAAATTGATAATTCGTTAGCAATTAGATCTTCTTATGTAAGTAATAGCAGTGGTTCACGTTGTTTAGATATTTCTTCTTATGTCAAAAAAGAGGATGTGGATTTTACTAAAAAGCAAACATCGGTAACTGCAACGAACCTTACTTTAGCAAATGACAGTGATGATATAGACACAGATGTAAAAGCTGGATTGGTAAAAGAAGCAGTTTTAGTTGCAGAGAATACTACATTGGTTTTAAGAAAAAGCGTAATATCTGGTTTTAAACCAGCTGTAATATTGGATTCCAAAATCGATATTAATGATAAAAATCTTAAAAAGATCAGAATCGAAGAAATGTATTTTAATTTTTGCAGCGGAAATATATTTTCAGCAGGCTCTTTAAATAATGAAGATTTGGAAAGTTATTATGGAACTAATGTTTTCTTTAATTTGTATTCAAAAACTTCTAATATTGAAACATTCAATGATTTTGCAAATCCTAGAAGACCTGATTTTAGACTAGCTCTTACTAAGTTTACTGCTTCTACAAAATAAAAAATAAACTTTGTATTAAATATAAAATGAAAGTTAGACCTTAAAAAATGACAGGGTTTAGCTTTCATTTTATTACTTAAATAAACCATTTCAATTGTTTGTAAATCTTATTTATATAGAATGAACAAATTGGTTGAACTCTTTATGAACGAGTAGAAATTGGATTTTATCCCCAATGAAATGCAATAAATATCGACCTATGAATAGAAAACCTACTTTTTTATTTTCTTCTTGTACATTTTTATTTTTTTTAATGCTGTTGGTGCTTCTTACTGCATCAGGTGTATTTGCACAAACAATTACACCGCAAAAATTACCATTTGATAAAATTTGTGCAGGCGGTCCACATCCTACAGATCCGAATCAAGTATTTAATGAATATCAGGCGCAATTCAAAGTTGCTGGTTTTGATTCAAATGTAATTTTTACTGTTGAGTTGTCAGATCCAACAGGCTTATTTACAACTCCGACAGCTACAATTCCTTTGGCAGCTTTGGCAGGAACTCCTCCGGATACTTCAACTGATAGAACATTAACTTTTGCTATTCCAACCAATTTACCTGGTTCTGATAAATATCAATTAAGAATTAAAAGCAGTAATGGTTTTGTAAGTCCTAGTTTTACAATTTTTGGGACGATGAACACCAAATCTTTTTCAGCCTATTTTAAAGCTTATAACGGGGCTTTTTTTATCAATGATAAGAAGACTTCTGTTAGTTTTTGCAGTGGCGGAAGTGTTACATTAACTGTTTATAACCCAGATCCAAGTGTTCCGAATTCATCACCGGGCAATTTTCCTCAATTAAAATACAACTGGTATAAAGATGATGTTTTAATATCTGGCCAATCGTCTAGTTCAATAGTTGTAAATGATCCTGGGTTTTATTATGCAAAATTAAATTATGGACCTTGTTCGGATGATAATTTTAGATCGCAGGGAATCGATGTTATAAGTTCTTCTGGAAGCGGAGGTGCTACAATTACATCAAGTAAAGGGAATCCTTTCTGTTCTTCCGAAACTACAACTTTAACTGCAGCTTCTGGTAATTCTTATATTTGGAGAAAAGAGGGCACTATTATTACTGGTGCTACTAGTCAAACATATACTGCAAATGTTCCGGGAACATACACTTGTGATATTGATTTTGGAGGTTGTAACGATACTGCTAAAATTGATTTAAAAACTACAGCCAGCCTAAGCGCTAATGGCAGTATTGTTACCGAGGGAGAAACATTGCCAGTCGAACAGGGAAATACATTAACAGTGACAAGTACGACTAATGTTTCAAATCCGACTTATCAATGGTATTTCAATAATAGTCCTGTTACAGGTGCTACGCAAAGTAATTTGGATATAACTCTTGCTGGAAGTTATAAAGTGATTATTTCAGGTTGTGCATTTTTATTTAAAGTAAAATATAGCACAGTAATAAATTATAATGTGCCAAAAATTCCTAATGTCATTTCACCGAATAATGATGGTACTAATGATACTTGGATTATTCCAGACTTATATAGCAATACAAATACCCATGTAACAATTTTAAGTTCTTTGGGTGAAATCGTCTTCGAAACCGATAACTACGATAATTATAATGGCTGGCCACAAACCAATATTGAATTCAAAAATTTCAACCCTGTTTATTATTATATAATTGCTCCAAATGGCGAATCAGCCAAAAAGGGTTCGATAACTCTTCTGAAATAATATGAAAAAAATTTTATTAAGCGTTTTCTTTTTTTGCTGTTCTGTTCATGTTTTCTATGCACAACAAGAAGACGGTGTTGTATCTTATGTTATCCCACCAGGAAACTCTTTAAAATTTAATTCATTTATAATTAATCCAACGTTCAGTTTTGTTAGACAGCAAAGCACTCATCTTACTTTGTTTAATAAGACCCAATGGGCAGGATTTGAAAACGCACCAAAAACTAATCTATTAAGTTATTCAGGGCGTTTTAAAGAGAATGAAGGAGTTGGGCTAGGTGTTTTTCAGCAAACACAAGGAGTATTTAGCACTTTTGGTCTTGTTGCTAATTTTGCTCACAATATCGTTTTGCAGGAAGATAGTAATTTGACTTTTGGTATTAATCTAAGTGCGTATAAAAGTGGTTTAGATAAAGGTAAAGTCATTTCTAATTTTCCAGATCCTTCTTTAGATAATATCCCATCCAATACTTTACTGACCATTAATCCTGGAATTAATTATGGTTCTGCTTTTTTGGATTTCGGACTTTCGTTTACCAATTTGGTTACTTATAATTTTAATTCAGGAATTATGAAGGATGACCCTAACCAAGGTATTGAAGGACATGTTATGTACACTGGCTACCTTGATTCTTATGGTTTCTTTGACAAAAGTAAGTTTTCAGGTATAATCAAAACAGAAGTTAATAAAGACAAAACAGTTTTTTCAGGATCAGCTATGTTTACTATTCCAAAAGGTATTTGGGCACAAGCAGGCTATAATTCTGTATTAGGAGCCACAGCTGGTTTCGGACTTAATATTACTCCAAAAATAGCTCTTGAATATTCCTATGGTATGGGGTTGGGTGATATTTCACAATTAGGAGGTTCTCATATAATTGTTTTGGCTTATAAATTCAAGAATCAGAATTTTGATTATGGGGACGATGAAGAAGAAGGGGCTTTAATTGAACCTGCTCCAATACAAAAGAAGGTTGCAGCAACTCCAAAAACGAATGCCAAAGCAATTGCTGATGCCAAAACTGCACAACAGGCTAAAATTGCTGAAGCTAATAAGGCTAAGTTAGAAGCGGCTAATAAAGCTAAAGCTGATGCTGTTGCTTTAGCAAAAGCTAAGTCTGATGCCTTGGCTATTGAACGTAAAAAGAAACTGGATGCGGATGCGAAAGCCAAAGCGGATGCCGCCACTGCATTAGCAGTTAAAAAACCAGAACTTACAGCTAAAGAGAAATTAGCTGCTGAAACTAAAGTAAAAGCGGATGCCGATGCTGCTGCAAAGTTGGCCGCAGCAAATAAAGCTAAAGCGGCTGTAGCTGCAAAATTAGCAGCCGACACTAAAGCGAAAGCAGATGCTGATGCCAATGCAAAATTGATTGCTGAAAATAAAGCTAAAGCAGCTGCCACTGCTAAATTAGCTACCGATACTAAAGTAAAAGCTGATGCTGATGCAGCAGCAGCAAAATTAGCTGCTGAAGCGAAAGCTAAAGCAGATGCAGCAGCAGCAAAAAAAGTAGCTGAAACAAAAGCCAAAGAGGCAGTAGCTGCCAAATTAGCTGCCGATGCGAAAGCGAAAGCAGATGCAGAAGGAGAGACTAAGGTTAAAGGAGATACAGCAGCCAAATTAGCCGCCGATGCGAAAGCGAAAGCGGATGCAGAAGCAGCGATCAAACTTGTTGCTGAGACTAAGGCCAAAGCAGATGCAGAAGCRAAAGCTAAGTCTGAAGCAGCAGCCAAATTAGCCGCCGATGCGAAAGCCAAAGCAGATGCAGAAGCCGCTAAACTTGCGGCAGAGACTAAGGCCAAAGCAGATGCAGAAGCGAAAGCTAAGTCTGAAGCAGCAGCCAAATTAGCCGCCGATGCGAAAGCCAAAGCAGATGCAGAAGCCGCTAAACTTGCAGCAGAGGCTAAAGCTAAAGCAGATGCAGAAGCAAAAGCTAAGTCTGAAGCAGCAGCCAAATTAGCCGCCGATGCGAAAGCCAAAGCAGATGCAGAAGCCGCTAAACTTGCAGCAGAGGCTAAAGCTAAAGCAGATGCAGAAGCAAAAGCTAAGTCTGAAGCAGCAGCCAAATTAGCCGCCGATGCGAAAGCTAAAGCAGATGCAGAAGCCGCCGCTAAACTTGTGGCAGAGGCTAAAGCAAAAGCAGATGCAGAAGCAAAAGCTAAGTCTGAAGCAGCAGCCAAATTAGCCGCCGATGCGAAAGCGAAAGCGGATGCAGAAGCAGCGATCAAACTTGTTGCTGAGACTAAGGCCAAAGCAGATGCAGAAGCAAAAGCTAAGTCTGAAGCAGCCGCCAAATTAGCCGCCGATGCGAAAGCCAAAGCAGATGCAGAAGCCGCTAAACTTGCGGCTGAGACTAAGGCCAAAGCAGATGCAGAAGCAAAAGCTAAGTCTGAAGCAGCCGCCAAATTAGCCGCCGATGCGAAAGCCAAGGCAGATGCAGAAGCCGCTAAACTTGCGGCAGAGACTAAGGCCAAAGCAGATGCAGAAGCGAAAGCTAAGTCTGAAGCAGCCGCCAAACTAGCCGCCGCCGCGAAAGCGAAAGCAGATGCTGAAGCAGCTGTAGCAAAACTTGCTGCCGACGCTAAGGCTAAAGCGATTGCAGATGCCGCCGCCGCCAAATTAGCCGCTGATGCCAAAGCCAAAGCAGACGCTCAGGCAGAGCAGGAAAAAATTGAAGCTGCCGCTGCTGCAAAGCTTGCTATTGAAGCATTAGCAAAAGCTAAAGCAGATGCTATGCCTAAAGATGAATATGGTAAATCAATGGACAACCTGACAAGTGTTCTTGAATCTTCAAAAAGGAGACAGCAACAATTGCTGACTCGTTTGGATGCATCTGTGGCTAATAAAGAAAAGGCATTGAAAGAGATGAGAGAAGAGAATGATTTAAGTGATAAAGGGATAGTGAAAAATGCTGCAGTAGAGTTTAAAAGCACAGCTGGAGAGAATGCCGAGCTAGAATCTATTAGAACGCAAATCGCTGAAATAAATAAGACACAAGCTGATAACTTGGCTGAGTTTAACAAGCTTTACAATGAAAGGCTTAAGAAGACCTCTAAAAATGATCTTATTAATCAGAATTATTTAAAAACTATAGAAAACTTAAAAGCAGAACAGGCTAAGGCGGAACAATCTAATTCTGCTTTAATTACCACTTTGGAAAAAATTAAAGTTGAAACTGAAATTGAGAAAAAACGTAGAATCAAACGTGCGGTTTCTTCAAATGATCAAGATCGTTTAGCACAGGATATGGCTACTTTAAAACAAATAAAAGCAACTACTAAAGTGAGTAGTGTTCCATTGAAAAAGGAAGATTTTGATTTTGGAGATAATCAGGCAAATATGCAGATTATTAAAAATAATAAAAACCTTGAAAGTGGCTATTATATGATATTGGCAGTACATGGAGATGTATCAAAAAGAGATGCATTTGTCACTAAGACAGTAGCTGCCGGACAGTCAAATGTGAATTTCTTCTATGATGTAAATACAAGCAGGTATTTTATTTATACGGATAAGTTTGATAATTTACAGGAAGCTACAGATGCATTAGGGGAAAAAGGAAATAAGCCATATAATGGAAAGATGGTTATTGTTAAAATTGAAAAATAATTTTATTCAGATTTATTTAGCATAAAATAATTTGTATTTCTATTTGATTTTATTTTAAAATGTTTATTTTTATTTTTTTTAAGACAGTATTTGTAATATAAATCATAAAAAAACTGTCTTAAAGAAAGTTTAAAAAAATATAAATTTCTTTAAATTAATGATTTTACTAGTGTTTTTTACTACAAAACACTGTGATAACATAAATTTATTGTTAAAAAAACGCATTTAATTAAAATTTTCTTTGCATCATTTCTTATTCAGATGCCCTATTGAATAAGAAAAGATGTTTAGAAATAAATATATAAATACATGAAAAAACCTACTTTTTCTAAAATTTGTCATTGGTTATCATCTTTGATTGAAAACTTATTTTGCAATATTTCTTCTATAAACAAATTGCAAAATTTGAAAAATTTATTTTTTCAAAAAAACTCTTTTTTGACAGAAAGTAAAATTATTCTAGGATTATTTTTTTTCTTTTTTCTAACTACATTTTCTAGTTATTCGCAACTTGCTACCCCTTTTAGTCCTAGACTTGCAGGAGGTAATGTTAAGGTAAAAGGAGATGTTGTTTTAATAGGGAATAGTATTATTACGGCAAGTGAAGCTTCTACTCCTAATGATAATCTCGGTATTGATAATAATGGTAAGACAGGTACCTATATAAATATCGATAGTGGGGCATCCGGAATTTTTAGTTCAAGCTCAGCCAATTTAAAAATCAATAACTCCTGTAAAAAAATTGTTTGGGCTGGGTTGTATTGGGCTTCAATTTACCCTAATGAAGTAGGATCAGATTGGGGACAAAATTTTGTGGGAACTCCAAGATTAAATGATTGGAATCAAGTAAAATTTAAAGTCCCGGGAGGGAATTATGTCGATTTGATTGCCAGTAAAACAGATCCAAAAGAATTGATTTTTGATGGATATAACTATACAAATATTAACAATTCATTCAAAGATTCTCCTATAATTTGTTTTAAGGATGTAACTAGTTTGTTGTCTGTTTTAGGTGATGCAGACGGAACTTATACCTTGGCTAATTTAAGAGCAACAAGAGGTAAACGAAATGGAGGGTGTGCTGCAGGTTGGACCCTTGTTGTTGTATATGAAAGCCCTACTCTGCCAAGTAAATTTATTTCAGTATTCGATGGATATGCTGGTGTTCAAGGTGCTAATACTTTAAATATTCCTGTTTCTGGATTTAAAACACTACCAAGTCCATTTCCTGTAAATGCTAAAATTGGTGTTTCTGCTTTAGAAGGAGATTATAATATTTCTGGAGATTCTTTTCAATTTAAGGCAGCAACAAATTCTTCTTATACTATAATTTCTGATGCTCTTAATTTTACTAACAATTTTTTTAATTCTACTATTTCAAATAATGGGGCTTATGTACTTAATAGAAACCCTACGAGTAAAAACACACTTGGTTTTGATATAGATAATGTGGTTATTCCGAACCCTGGAAATTCAGTGCTTCCAAATAATGAAAGTGCAGGAGATTTAATGCTGACCACAAACGGTGATGGGTATGGTGCTTTTGTAACAACTTTTGCAGTAGATATCATTGAGCCAAAAATTTTATTGACAAAAGAAGTAAAAGACAATTCAGGAGCTGATGCTGGAGGAGCTAATGTAACTTTAAGCCAACAACTAAATTACGTCATTGGTTTTCAAAATCAAGGTAATGATAATGCGACTGGTTTTACTATTAAAGATGTTCTGCCAATTAATATTAATTTTAATTATCCTGCTGATATAACGTCTTTACCACCAGATATTGTTATTAGTGGAGTAACCTATAAAGTGACGCATACTTATAATGCAGCAACTCGAACGATTATATTTACGATTCCTAAGCAGTTTGTTGAAAAAAATGATCCTAGATATGAGATTCGTTTTAAAGTTAAAGTAGTTGATTCTTGTAATCAGCTGAGTGATGCCTGTTCTAATATTATAAAAAATTCGGCTTATGCAACTTACAAAGGGGAAATCAATACGGCTCAAATAACAGACGATCCAAGTTTATCTTCTTTTACAAGCTGTAATATTGGAACACCTCAGTCAACCAATTTTTTAGTTGGTGTTGATGGCTGTAAATTTACTAAGAGTGAAATTTTGTGCGGTAATAGTGTTGATATTAAGGCAGCAAATGGATATGATGGCTATAAGTGGTCAACTGCTCCTTTTGATAAATTTGGTGCTACAAGCGGAACTATTCTTGGTAACAGTCAAACGCTTACAGTAACCAATCCTGGCAAATATTATGTTTATAATACTGCTAAAGCTCCCTGTTTATCTATAACAGAGGAGGTAACAGTTGCACGTTTTGGAACAATTATGACCAATCCTGTAATTCCGTTTGCTGATGAAGTTGTTACTTGTGTCAGCGGTGGTGCTGGAAAATTACTGCCAAATATCTTTTTGTGCGGTGCCAATTCCACTCGACTAATTAATACGAATATCTCAGATGGTTCTACAATTGTTTGGGAGAAATTAGACGAAACAAGCTGTTCCGCTGTAACCGATAAGAATTGTGCTAATGAGAGTAGTTCTTGTAAATGGAATCAAGTGGGATCAGGAGCTAGTTATACTGCAAATACTTCAGGTCAGTTTAGGTTAACTTTGACTTATCCGGGGAATTGTTTCAACCGCTTTTATTTTAATGTCTATCAAAATACGTTAAACCCTACTGAAACGCATTCTGATATTATTTGTAATACCAAAGGAAATATTACTATTGGCGGTATTCCGCTTACTTCATATGAGTATAGCATTAGTAGTGTTAACGGTACGACACCGTCTATTCCTTATCAAAGCAGTAATAGTTTTACAATAGGTACGGCTGGATTATATACTGTTTTTATTAAACAAATAGGAGTAACTACAAATCCTTGTGTTTTTGAAATAAAAAACATTCAGATCAGACAAAGGAATTTTACTGTGGATCAGTTTGTAACTAGTCCTTTATGTTATGGTGAAAAGGGTAGTATTAAGGTGGCTGCAAATGATGTAAGAGGCTCTTATACCTATGAGATTTTTAAAAATGGAACTTCATTAAATAAAGTTACCACCGCAAATTCTGATTTTACTTTCACAGGTTTAGACTCAGGCGCATATTCATATACTGTTACAACGGCTGATGGCTGTACATATACTCAGTATTATGTTGCTATTGCTGAATCTGCTGGTCAGATTAAAGCGACTCCATCTATAAAAATTCCTTTAACGGATTGTAATAAGGGGATTATTAAGATTGATACGCAGCAAGACAAAAACTATTCTAATACTTTTTCTTATTTTGTAAACGGGTCTCCTACTTTTCAATCGTCAAACGAAATTGAAGTTACTTCTTCTGGTTTATATACAATTAGAGTAGTAGGACTAAATAATTGTGAAGTAACAGTAACACAGCAAGTGGATTTATTGCCAAAACCAACTTATACTGTTACGAATACAAATACAAATTGTTATGATGAGAAAGCCAAAATAAGTATCGCTCTAAACGGCAGTAGTACAGGTTATAAAGTTGAGTACAGTATTGACAATGGAGCTACGTATGTTCAAGGAAATGCTACAGGCATTGAGTTCTTAAATTTATATGGCGGACAATATAAAGTTTTGGTTCGTTTTAGTGTTACGTATCCAATATCAAATTGGCCAGGTACTGAAACTGTTGTTTGTCCTCTTGATCCAGTTCAGACAATTAACATCAGMGGTCCGACTTCAGCTGTTACTGCGTCTGCAGGTGTTGGTGAATTGGCTGGCTGCGGTCCATTAGTAGGAGGTCAGCCTACAGGACTTTTACGTATTACTAATGTGGAAGGAGGTACAGCTCCTTATCAGTATAGTTTTGACGGTGGCAATACTTGGGAAAATGTAACACAAAAATATGTTATAGCAGGAACCTATAGTTTGGCTGTTAAAGATGCTTTAGGCTGTGTATTCAAAATACCATATACGGTAACTCTTGATCCAAAACCGGCCGATCCAAATATTCAAGATAACATTGATACTATTTATAATTGTGATGGTACTGCTACTG
The DNA here is from genome assembly GCF_056403035.1 of Flavobacterium sp. P3_A6. NCBI lineage: Bacteria > Pseudomonadati > Bacteroidota > Flavobacteriia > Flavobacteriales > Flavobacteriaceae > Flavobacterium > Flavobacterium sp. P3_A6. The sequence goes on from NZ_JBFUGG010000028.1 coordinate 52,618, forward strand.
CTACTGTTGTTGTAAATAACCCAACTACATCAGGTGGGACGACTTATACTTATGAATATTATTTGCAAACAGGTACAAATCCTGCAGTACCTAATTCTCCAATAACTAATAATGTTTTTACAAATGTGCCTTCTGGAGATCATACGGTAATTGTAAAATATAATGTTCAAACAGTTTCTAGTTACAGTAATTTACTGCAGGAAGATTTTGGCAGAGGAGATGATACAACATCGCCAGGTATAAATGCTGCTTATTGCTGGGAAAAACAGGACGGAAATACATTGGCATTTGCAACGTGCAGTTTGTCTGATTGGCATCCTTGGTTAATGAATGATGGAGACTATGTAGTTACAAAAGCTTTATTACCAGATCATGCTAACGATTTTAACTGGTTTTTGCCAAAAGACCATACCGCTGTATTAAACAGTACCCCAGCTATTACAGATGGAAGATTTTTGGCTGTTAATATTGGTAAAACTATTCCTCTTGGAGCAGTTTTATATCAAAAAACAATTAACGATATTATACCAAATCAAGAGATTAATGTGTCATTGTACATGATTAATTTGTTGAAAACCACTAATAATTTGCCTTCACCTCAATTGAGAGTTCAATTGGTAAAAGGGACAACTGTAATCGCTTCTCAAGCCATGCCAAGTATCCCAAGAGATGAAATATGGCATTCGAGTACAGATTTAGCAGGAGGGTCAATTTTGACATTGAATCCAGGAAATAATACTTCTTTAGAATTTCAAATTATTTCTAATAGTCAGGTTGTTGATGGAAATGATTTAGCAGTCGATGATATTCATGCGTATCAAGTTCCAAAAGCATGCGGTAACGAAAGATCGTTTCTGATTAAAGTTGATGGAAGCAAAGCATTTAAAGCTTCTATTCCAACATTTACAGATGTGAAATGTTTTGGTGAAACCAATGGAACAATTACTATTGCGGCCGAAAACTTTAGTGCTGCAGGATATCAATACTCAGTTGACGGAGGTATTTTTCAAACAACAACGATTTCTCCATTAGCTTTATCAGGATTTGGGACAGGTACTCATACTATTATTGTTCGCAATGATGCTACAGGTGCTTGCCAGTATACTTTAAAACAAGATATTAACGCTCCAACAGGTGTAACAGTTACAGCTTCTATAACCAAATTACCAACTTGTACTACTGGAGCAACAATAACTGCGGTAGGCAGTGGCGGAAAACCAGGATATGAATATGAATTGCGTGCAGCAAATGGAACTACAGTAATAACTGCTTTTAACAGTAACGCACAATTCACAAATGTATCCGATGGGAATTATACGGTATTTGCAAGAGATGTCAGTTCATGTATTAGTGCTGTTGGCGCTTCAGTAAATGTGGTCTCTCCTACAGGCTTTACTGCGAGTTTGGCCGCATCGTCTGATTTTTGTTTTGATACAGTTAATCAAGCCTCATTAGTGGTTTCTGTTTCGAGAGGATTAAGTCCGTATACATATAGCCTAAACGGAGGAGCCTCACAAGGAAGTAATACCTTTAATACAGTAGGAGTAGGAACTTATACTATTGTAGTAACCGACAGTAATAATTGTACGGCCACAATTAACAATATCAAGATTGAGAATCAGTTAACTTTGACTGCAAAGTTAGACCAAGATTTAACCTGTCTAGCAAATGCATCTATTAGCGCTACTGTGAACGGCGGTTATGGAGCTCCTTATACTTATACGGTATCACGTAATAGCGGTGCCACTACTTCAGTAACATTCCCTTATACAGCTACGCTTGCAGGAAGTTATGTATTTACTGTAAATGACAGTAAAAGCTGTCCGGCAACGAGTAATACTATTATTGTTACTGCAAAAACGACACCTACATTAACTGCTGTTACAACCGACATTACTTGTAATAATAATAATGACGGCACTATTACAGTGACTGCGGCTAATGGCTCAACTGCTGCTTATACGTATGCAATTAAATTAAGCACTGCAGCTGCTTATACTACTCAAACTACTAATCAATTTACAGGCCTAGCTGCTGGAACTTATAATATTAAGGTTATTGACAGTAAAGGCTGTGAATCTGCAGTCAGCAATGTTACGATAATAAATCCAGCTGCAGTTGGAGGAACTATTAATGCAACAGAATTGGGCTGTAGTAGTGCAGGTACTGTTGATGCTGTAGTTACAGTTAATGGTTCTGGAGGTACTGCACCTTATAAATATAGTTTTAACGGAACTTCTAATTTTACAACTGGAAATACTTATTCTACAGGGACTGCACAGACAGTAACGGCTTATATCCAAGATGCTAATGGCTGTCAATTTGGTCYGCTACAAGCAATAATTAGGCCTAAGGTGCTTATTACTGGTATTGATGTGTTTTTTGAAACTGGTTTAGAGTGTCCGGCATATAAGGCGCATGTTAAATTTCAGGCAATAGGTGGATTATCCCCTATTCGTTACCAAGTAACTGCTGTTCCTTCAGGTATTAGTATTCCAATTGAAGCATCTGGACAATATAGTCTTGATCCAGGGGACTATATTTTTAGAGCTACTGATAAAAATGGATGTAGTTTTGATTTAGATTATAATGTAAAAAGTGTGCCAGATATTGTTGCTGGAGGATCTGTGCTTACTCCTATTAAATGTTTTGGAGATAAAGGAACAATTCAGTTTACAGTAAATGGTGTAAAAGACAGAGGCTATGATTATGTAATTAAAAATGCCGCTAATGCAATTATTCAGAGTGCTAATAATGTTAGTGAAACTGTTACTACGATTAGTGTGCCTACAGCACAGCCTGCAGGAATCTATACGATTACAGTAACCGATAGAAAAACCAATTGCCCTGCAACTTATAGCGTAACGCTTACGCAGCCAGTGGCAGCTTTATCAATTACAAGTGCAACTCCAACGAAAGTAAATTGCAATAATGATAATTCGCAAATTACAATTGTAGCAGCAAACGGAACTCCTAATTATTCTTATGCTTACGCCAAAAGCCCATCTACAGCTCCAACATCTGCTTATAATTCTAATGCTGTTCAGACTGTAGATACTAATTCAGGAGCAGATTTGGTTTGGGATGTTTGGATAAAAGATGCTAATGATTGTACCACAAAGGCGACAGTTACTATCGGAGCAGAAAGCGTTCCATCGATCACAGCTCCGGCGGCACAGTGCTATACGGGAACACCAATTTCGGTTACCGTTACAGGATCAGGCACAGGATCATTAACCTACAGCAAAGACGGTATAACTTACCAGTCCAGCCCGACATTCAGCTTAACCCCTGGAAGTTATACCTTATACTTAAAAGACGGTTTCGGCTGTGTGGCTTCTACGCCGTATACAGTTGCAC
>NZ_JBFUGG010000029.1:0-55702 GCF_056403035.1 Flavobacterium sp. P3_A6
GGATGCCGCTGGAGTCAGATTCAGTCCTCCCGCGCCCGTTACGCTGACTGTTGCCGGCTCGATGGCAGAACCCGTATAGGTGAACGGGCCGCCGTTGATCGTAACGGCAGTGATGCTTGAGGCTTTGCCGATGGCAAAGCCAAAAGGATCTGAATCTTTACCATTATAATTGCTATCGGCTGCAACAGTAGCAATTACTTGATAGGTTCCTGCATTGACTGGGCGTGTAGCACTTTGACTATAAACAGTTGGCAACACACCAGAATACTTATAACTAACAGCACCAGTTGAACCAGTTACTGTTGATGTTCCTGGCCCTTGAGGCAAACCATTATAAGTAAATAAATTTGCTCCTGTGACTATAATTGTTGAATTTGCCATACTAACAGTAACAGTTCCATTTACAGGCGTAAAACTATAATTAGCAGCTGTCAAACCCGATACGACGGGAACAATATTTATTCCTGGCGTAGCTGCTGCAGTAGATGCTGTATAATTAGTTGTGTAAGCAGCAGTTCCACCAATCACAGCCGAAGTATCCGGAGCTACAAGACCAGCAACAGTATAAGTACCCGCCCCAGTTACTGCAGCTACAGATGTACCATATACTACAGTTTGGTTTGCTGCAGTAATCGTAATTGCTTTTTTATTTACTGTCAATAATCCAGAAGTACTATTGGCACTAGATACCGCTAAATGACTCACATCCCCTGCAAAAGAACTGGTAATTGCATAAGTACCCGAATTTAATTTACCAAGTGTAGGAACACTGGTCAAATCTAAATTTAAAGTTGCAACTCCACTTGGATTAGTAGTACCTGTACCAACTGAAGTCCCATTTATATAAAAAGTGATAGTCTTTCCTGATATAGGAGCAGATGTTTGATAATTTGAATAAAATGCAGAAGTCAATGAAACAGAGCTTCCATAAATACCAACAACATTACTGGCGACTAAAGCACCATAATTAGCAGTAAACAAGACCGCTTCAGATGCACCATTGCCCCCAACAGTAAAAACATTTGAAGTTTGTTGAGTTACCGGAGAACCAATAGGTCCTACACGCAAACTATAATTTAAGATTGAATATTTTATGGATGGTGTCGGGCTATAAGTTGGAGTGTAGCTATTAGCAGTTATAGTTTTATTATTGTTACTGCTTCCCGCTGTTGCTGGTGGAGTAAAACTGGCAGTATTAAAGGTTCCATTACCACCTCCAGAGCCAGAAACTGTATAATTTACAACAACACTTGTACTTGATGGCAACCCAACAGCATCAAATTGATATCCGGCATCAGTAAACAAAACTTCAGCTGAAAGAGCAGAACTTTGTCCAGTAGCAGTTAAAACAAAAGATACACCGAGATGCTTTATATTAATCAAAAACTGATTATAATAAATATTCCCATTTGAATCTGCTACCGTTAAACGATCATGATTACTGGTACATACCTGTGGTGTTTCAACAAAATGCAATAACACCGTTTCTCCCGGTTGCCATCCAGTACCAGTAACTATAACGGCATCACCTGGCTGATAATCGGCTTTATCCGTCGCGACAGTCGCCTGCCCAAAGGCAGCACTCATAAAAAACAAATTTGCTATTAAAAAAACAAACTTAAAAAATGCGGATTTAGGTAGAACTATTTTCATATCTATCAAGTTTAAAATATTAAAATAAAGAATACACTATGCCTAACGGTAAAATGCAAATCAATAGAATGAGTTTCTATTTTCTGATTTACTTAAAAATTTAAATAAAAAGTTGTTTTTGGAATAAAAATATTTTTTATAAGAAAAATACATATATAAATAACTATATTCCAGATACTTAAGTGCAAATTTATAGAGTTAAGAATTCATTAATCCACTTTTTAATATATTTTCGATTAAATGAATAATAAAAACCGCCAACTACATCATTTACTTCTTTCAAAATAAAAATTCCAATCTTTAAATCCCAAATTCAAATTAAAAGCTCAAAAAAATATTAAAAATTTAAAAAATTAACAAAAAAAAACCTGTTCATTTAAATGAACAGGTTTTAATAAAACAGTGAATTAATATATTTATTTCTTAAACTTCGAAATACCGACTTTCAGCCAAGATTCATATTCAGCTACACTCACATAACTTATAGTTGGTTGTTTTTCATTCAGATTATTACCTTGCAAATCAGTCAAAACATACAAAGGCTGCGTATTGGTATTGTATTTTGAAATCATAAAATCAGTCCATTTATCCCCTATCGTTTCAATTTCTGCGCCTGTAGTTTTAGAGGTAAACTGCTCACTTTTAGGCAATTGTCTTTTATCATCTACATATAAAGAAATCAAAACAACTTCATTTTTAAGGATTGGAAGCACGCTATTATCTGACCAAACATTGTTTTCCATTTTTCTGCAGTTCACACAAGCATGTCCTGTAAAATCAAGCATTATGGGCTTGTTCACAGTTTTGGCATAGGCCAATCCTTTATCATAATCATCAAAAACAGCAATTTGGTTAGGTCCCAATTTTGCTCCATCTGGCAAAGTAGTATTGCCAGCATTAGAACCGCCTACACCAAAAGGGCTTTCGCTATATTCCATTGGCGGAGGAAATGCACTTATTAATTTAAGAGGAGCTCCCCAAAGGCCAGGTATTAAATAAATTGTGAAAGACAAAACCAACAATCCTAAACACAGTCTGCCCACTGAAATATGAGACAATGGACTGTCATGCGGCATCGTTATTTTCCCGAATAAATAAAACGCTAATGTTCCAAAAATAGCAATCCAAATCACCAGAAACACTTCTCTTTCCAGCAAATGCAATTGCAATACTAAATCAGCATTAGATAAAAATTTGAAAGCCAAAGCCAATTCAAGAAACCCTAAAACAACTTTAACAGTATTCAGCCATCCGCCTGATTTTGGCAAAGAATTTAACCATCCCGGAAACATAGCAAAAAGCATAAAAGGCAATGCTAATGCTAATGAAAATCCAAACATCCCAATTATTGGAGCGATACCGCCTTTGGAAGCTGCATCGACTAAAAGCGTACCAACAATAGGCCCAGTACACGAAAAAGAAACAATAGCCAAAGCTAATGCCATAAATAAAATCCCAATAATTCCGCCTCTGTCAGCTTGACTGTCAACTTTATTTGCCCACGAATTAGGCAACATAATCTCAAAAGCACCCAAGAATGAAGTTGCAAAAACAACCAGTAAAATAAAAAATATAATATTAAAATAAACATTGGTAGATAAGGCATTCAATGCATCGGCACCAAAAATCCAAGTAACAACAAACCCTAATAGCACATAAATCAGAATAATTGAAACCCCATAAATAATAGCGTTTTTAATTCCTGCAGCTTTAGTTTTGCTTTGTTTGGTAAAAAAACTCACTGTCATCGGAATCATAGGAAACACGCAAGGCGTCAGTAAAGCGGCAAACCCTGAGAAAAAAGCAATAAAAAAAATAGACCATAATCCTCTTTGTGAAGCGGGTTCTGATTTTGGCTGCTCTACAGTCTTAGTTTTTACAGCTGGAACATTTTTTCCTTCCGCTACAAGAGCAGTACCTGCAGTATCAATTTGAGTGCCATTCTGCGCTGTAACTGCAGCCGGAACTATTTCGACAGCATTATTTGTTACTGTTACAGGAATTTTGAAAGTAAATTTCTTTTCAAGATTGATACAAACTTCTTTGCATATCTGATAATTCAGTTCAGCCTTAACAGCTGTAACTTTAGGATTTAGAAGCTTTATTTCCTGCTGAATTTGAGCTTTATCATGAAAAAATGTTTCGTTCACTCCAAAAACATCATTGAAAGCAGTAGTTGTTTTGCTTTCTTTGGCTTTGCCAACTAACTCAAAATTTCCTTTTTGATCTTTAAAAATAATCTCCAAAGGCAGTGGTCCTCCATCAGGAGTGAATTGCGAATAAATATGCCAATCCTTTTCTATTACTGCATTAAAAGTTAAAATATAATTTGTTTCCGATTTTTTTTCAATTGCTGTTGTCCATTTTGCAGGATCCAAAACCTGAGCATTTACTTTGGCGAAAGCTAAAAAAGCAAACAGTATAAAAAGTAGTTTCTTCATTATTTATATCTAAATTAATTCTATTTTAAGTATATTTTTTGTTGTATTAACTGTTCTGAATCGGTGATCTGCCCGTATTCCAATTACCCAGACTATCTGATCTCCCGAACACAAAATCCACGTATTTTCCTTTTCTATCAATGATAATTTCTCATCTTTAAAAAGCTTGCTCACTTTCTTCGACTTGCCCTCCATGCCAAAAGGCATAAAAATATCGCCTGTTTTCCATTTTCGCACTACCAAAGGATAAACCAGCCGATCAGCATCCACAAAGATAGTTTTATTTGACTCAATCAAAATGTCAGACACTTTGCATAAGCTCAATTTTAAGGGAATATTAACTTCTGTCTGATTTTCGGAAATATGAAATTCAGCCCCACTTTCCTTCTCATTAATAGGACATACAATTAATGAATTTCTGTCTTTCAATAATCGGTAATCGGGTGCAAATACTTGTTTTCCTGACTGTCCATTCACTAAATCATAAATATCATCCCAAGCGGTAAACCCAAATTCTTTCAGCCATTGGTACAAATAAGACTGATAATTTGATAATTCCAGCAGTTTACTTAAATCAAAATGAATTTGATCTTCTGCCTCATGAGCGACCTGTTGATACACCATTGAAGCCGCATCCTCAACCATCGATTGTGATTGCTGCAGATAATTTTCTGTTTTCAAAAATGAAGCCATGAAATTAGGATTCAATTCCTTCAAAATAGGGACCAGATGATGACGAATTTTATTTCTTACATACTTATCTGATGTGTTACTGCTGTCTTCTCGCCACTGAATTTCATGCTCTTTGGCATACTCATCAATTTCATTGCGGGTCAAAAAAAGTAAAGGCCTAATTATTTTATCATTCTCAACCGGAATCCCAGTCAATCCTTCCAACCCTGTTCCCCGTGTAAAATTGATTAAAAAAGTTTCCAGATTGTCATCAGCATGATGTGCTGTGAGTATATAGTCGAAATTTTCTTCTTCCAGCAGCTCATAAAACCAATTGTACCGCAGTTCCCTAGCAGCAACTTGAGTCGATAATTTATAATCATTGGCAAAAGCCTCAGTATCAAATTGAGTTACAAAAACAGGTATTCGATTAGCTTCAGCATAATCCTGAACAAATTTTTGGTCACCAAAACTCTCCATTCCCCGAAGCTGAAAATTACAATGCGCTATAGCAATATCAAATTTTAATTCCTGAAACAAATACAGTAAAACCATACTATCTAAACCGCCGCTTACAGCAAGCAGCAGTTTTTTTTGTTTCAAATAAGGAATTTCTTTATCGATATGATTTTGAAGTATGTATTTCATGCGAGATTTCATTTATCAAAAATACTGATTATTCTTTAATTCAATATGAGTTAACCTATAACCTCAGTTCTATTACTTTTTTGGAGCAGAAACATTTGGCTTTTTGTTATTCATAGTCCCGCTATACGCTACAATCTCTCTCGTTGAAAAAACGAGAGAGGATTTTCACTGCTATTGGGGCTAATTAGGTTATGTTGTGTTTTATCTGCTTAAATTTAGATCAATACTTCGTGCATTGCCTTTGCTTTAAGCAAACATTCCTCATATTCTTTTTCTGGAACGGATAACGAAGTTATGGCGCTTCCTACTGAAAAAGACACATATTGATTTTCCTGATTGTAAAGAATACTGCGGATAACCACATTAAAATCAAAATCTCCATCGGGCGAAAAATAGCCCACTGCCCCACTGTACAATCCCCGCTTGGTTTCCTCAAGCTCTTCTATGATTTTCATTGCCGCATACTTGGGAGCTCCTGTCATACTGCCCATAGGAAATGTGGTTCTAAGAACATCAACTGCCGAATATTGCCCATCGATTTTGGATGTTATAGTCGAAATCATCTGGTGTACCTGCAGGAAAGAATAAATCCCGCATAGTTCTTTAACTTCAACAGTCGATTTTTGGGCAGTTCGGGACAAATCATTTCGAACCAAATCGGTTATCATAATGTTTTCGGCTCGTTCTTTAGGATCTTGTTCCAAAGTATTTTTAGAAATTTCATCTTTGACGGGATCGGCAAATCGTTTAGAAGTTCCTTTTATAGGCTGTGAAATTAAATTTTCGCCTTCTTTTTTAAGATATCTTTCCGGCGAAGCAGAAAGCAGAAAATGTTTGTTATTTTTAAAAAAAACAGTAAAAGGCGCTTGGGAAATTTCATTAAGTTTCAGGAATTTTTCCAAAGGATTGATTTTAGCATTTTCGGCAAAAAACTCCATGCAGAAATTAGCTTCATACAAATCACCATAATGGATATGCTCCAATAATTTGGAAACTTTGGCGATGTAATTTTGCTTCAAAATACGCTGTTCAATTGTTATTTTTTCTTGGCTTTCGGCTGTTGTTTTTTTTCCATTGATTATTTCGTTAAAATCATCTTCCGCCTCATCATCACACATATTGAGATATTGGATTTCGAGCTGATTCCCTTTCAGTAAAAATATTTTTTTTGGCTGAAAAAAGAACAAATCCGGAAAATCCAAACCATCAGAATTACTTGACTGCAAATGTTCAACATCATTTTTTAAATCATACGAAAGATAGCCAAACAGCCAGTCTTTGGACGTTTGCTGGTACTGCTTCAAATCCTCAAAAGCGTTGTGATAATCCGTTTTTATCGATGTAAAAGCATCAGCTGCCAGAATACTGTCGAAACTAGAATATTCATTGGAAAATGAATTGCTGTCCAGAAAAATTATTTCTCGAAATTGCTGTCCCCACCCCACAAGCTGCTGCTTGAAAGCTATTGGGTCTTCAATAAATTTGTAAATGGAAGTTCTCAAAAATCAATCTGTTTATGGACTTCAAAATTACAATAAAAAATATGGGTTCTCAAGAAGAAGTTTCACAAAACTGCACCTTAGTTAAATAAATATTAAAAAAGTTTTTACTTGTTAAAACATTATATATTTGATGAGGAATTCAGGCTTGAAAATTCAAAAAACAATCAATCAAAAAAAACTTTTTTCCACCCCTAAAACTAATTCTATGTACAAAATTATGAAACGCTGCTCAATCCTATTAGCCGTTATTTTTTTTATTATTAGCTGTAAAAAAAGTGAAGCGACCAGTGAAGAATCTGCTGATGCAAAAATGGCAGCCAACACTATTTCTTCTTCTGCAGCAGTCGAAAAAGAAGGCAGCACTAGAAAATTCATTCGTACTGCCGACATTAAATTCAAAGTAAAAAATGTAGCCCAATCTACCTATACTATTGAAAATATCACCAATAAATTTGACGGTTTTGTTACTTATACCAATCTGCAAAGCACAATTATTGATGAATTTGAAACCAAAATAAGCCTGGACAGCACTCTCCAGACAATCCGATACAATGTAGAAAACGATATTACCATTCGAGTACCCAATAAACGCCTTGATACGGTCATTAAATCAATCGCAAAGCAAATTGATTTTCTCGACTACCGCATCATAAAAGCAGACGATGTTTCCCTAAAAATGCTCTCTAATCAGCTTTCACAAACACGAAGTGCCAATAATGAAAAAAGAATAGAAAAAGCAATTGACACAAAAGGCAAAAAAATTAACGACATCATGGATGCCGAAAATACTTTGGCCAATAAAAAAGAACAAAACGACAATGCCAAATTAGAAAACTTATCTATTGAAGACCAAGTGAATTTTAGCACGCTGACCATCAAAATATATCAAAACGAATCTGTAAAACAAGAGATTATCGCCACTGCAAAAGATTCCGATTACTACAAACCCAATATTGGCATACGCATACTCGATTCTCTAAAATCGGGCTGGTATGTTCTTCTCAATATCATAGTTTTATTATTTGAAATCTGGTGGTTGCTTTTAGTAGCCATTGGCGCATATTTCCTTTATAAGAAATATATCAAAAAGGAATAAAACACACTTCTACAGCTTAAGATTTTTAACCTAAAATCATTTAGTAAAACGGGTAAAATCTCAATCCTTTTTGGTTTAGATTTTACCCGTTTTCTTTACAAATAATTTCAGCCAGAAAAAAGAAATGACTTCAATTTTAAGATATTATTCACAATAAAAATGGTTTAAAAACAAATAATAAGAAAAAAATTAACTAAATTTGTATACACAAGACAAAGGACTTAGTTTTCGGCCTCAGAAAACTATCAATGGTAAATGGATGAATAAGGTATTATAACAGCAACTCTGGCTGTCCTTGAGTTATCACTTAAACATTTAACCAAAAAATTAAAAAATATGAAAACTGCTACTTTTTTTATCCGCACTGTAATTGGCTTATTGCTAATTTTAGTATCTCTCGCCTATTTTTTTAATTTAATGCCAGATCTATCAAGTAGTGGAGATTTCAAAGCTTTCCAAGTGGGCTTAGTTTCTTCTGTCTATTTAATGCCAATGGTTAAAACAATAGAACTTTTATGCGGCATCTCATTCCTCTCCGGCAAATATGTTACGCTTTCTAATATTATCGTTCTTCCGGTTAGCATAAACATTTTATTCATAAATTTTTTCCTGAATCCAAACGGAATACCGCTTGCTGTCTTTGTCTTCTCTGGTAATTTATTTCTAATATACAGTTATTGGAAAAATTATAAAAGCTTATTTAAAGCTTAATTATAAGTAGCATTTTGATAAAAAAAACAGCCATCTCAAAATTCATAAAGAGGTGGTTTTTTTATATCAAAAAACAATTATATTTGAATTTACCAATCTATTACTTAAACCTTAAAATTAAAAATTATGAAAATTGCTATTATTATCTTTCGTTCACTAATTGGATTATTATTGCTTTTTGCTTCTATAAGCTTCTTTTTTCATTTATTTCCAGAACCCGTTTTAAAAGGAGATATGAAAATCTTCAACGATGGAATGAAAGCCTCAGGTTATTTAGTACCATTGATAAAAACAGTAGAGCTTCTTTGCGGAATAGCCTATATAACAGGTAAGTTCAATAAAATTGCTAATATTATTCTGATGCCAATTACTGTGAATATTTTTTTTACTCATATTTGTCTGGCTCCCGAGGGCATTCCTTTAGCAGTCTTTTTATTAGTAGGCAATATCTTCTTGATTTACAGTAAATGGGATAGCTATAAAGGATTATTTACAGCCAATTAAGCTCCACAAAAAAACCCGATAGATTTCTTTTATCGGGTTTTTTTCTCATTCTCTTTCAGATGAATTGCAAGTAGTAATGCACTGCAGTGCATCTATACTGTATATCTACTATATATGCAAAGCTCTGTTATCTGTAGCTGCCAATGCCGCTTCTTTTATTGCTTCCGCAAAAGTTGGATGCGCATGTGACATTCTTGAAATATCTTCGGCAGAAGCTTTGTATTCCATAGCTGTAACTGCTTCAGCAATCAAATCAGCAGTTCTAGCGCCAATCATGTGCACTCCAAGAACTTCATCTGTTTTAGCATCAGCAAGGATTTTTACAAAACCATCAATATCTCCGCTCGCACGGGCACGACCTAAAGCTTTGAATGGAAAACTTCCTACTTTATATTCGGCACCAGACGCTTTCAATTGTTCTTCTGTTTGACCAACAGCTGCAACCTCTGGCCATGTGTAAACAACACCAGGAATCAGGTTATAATCAATATGCGGTTTTTGACCAGCCAAAATTTCAGCAACCATAGTTCCTTCTTCTTCGGCTTTGTGCGCTAGCATTGCTCCGCGTACCACATCTCCAATAGCGTAAATATTTGAAACCGAAGTCTGCAAATGATCATTCACTTCCACTTGTCCTCTATCCGAAATTTTCACTCCGGCTTTATCCGCATTCAATCCGTCTGTATAAGGACGGCGGCCAACAGATACTAATGAGTAATCTCCTTCCAAAGTAATTGTTTCACCTTTGGCATTCTCAGCTTGAACAATTACAGCATCTCCATTTCTTTCTACCGATTGAACTTTGTGGGATGTATAGAATTTCATTCCTTGTTTTTTAAGCACTTTAGTCAATTCTTTAGACAAAGCACCATCCATTCCTGGAATAATTCTATCCATGAATTCCACAACCGAAACCTGAGCTCCTAATCGTAAATATACTTGACCTAATTCAATACCAATAACACCACCGCCAATAATAACAAGGTGTTTAGGCACTTCTTTAAGAGCTAATGCTTCTGTCGAAGTGATAATTCTTTCCTTATCGATTTTGATAAAAGGCAAAGAAGAAGGTTTTGAACCTGTAGCGATAACAGTATTTTTAGCCTCAATAGTTTCAGATGTTCCGTCCGCTTTTGCAACTGCAATATGCGTTGCATCAACAAAAGATCCCAAACCATTAAAAACGGTAACTTTATTTTTATCCATCAGGAAATTAATCCCTCCCGATGTTTGATCCACCACGCTTTGTTTGCGGGCAATCATTTTTTCCAAATTCACTTTTACATCACCGGAAAGTTCAATTCCATGATCGGCAAAATGCTTAATTTCTGCATAATGATGCGAAGACGACAGCAATGCTTTCGATGGAATACAGCCTACGTTTAAGCAAGTTCCTCCCAAAGTTGAATATTTTTCTATAATTGCTGTTTTGAAACCCAATTGCGCACAACGAATAGCCGAAACATATCCGCCTGGCCCAGAACCTATAATGACTACGTCAAATGAACTCATAGTATGTGATTTTTATTTTTAGTGATGCAAAATTAAGGAATAAAGTTTTGTTTAAAGTTTAAATTTAGAGGTTTTTTGTTCCAATTATAACGATTTCATCAAGAATTATTGACAAACACTTTAAATAACTTAAGCAAATTACTTTTTTATCTGCCTGCAAATTTTAGGAGCACAAAGCTTGTTTTCAAAACAGCATTCCTCCCGCTGTCATTCCAATTCCCGATTTAGAAAAACTACGGTAAAAAAACTTGTTTTTCTAAATCGGGAGATTTTCCCTTCCATCGGGGCTATTTTACATCTTTAGTATTTCATAAAAAAATTCATAAAAAAGCGCCTTGAGAACAATGGCTCAAGGCGCTTTTAATTATTTTAATCTAATCTATTTCAACAAGTTACATTTTTTATTCTCAAAAAACTATTCTGTTTTAAAATTCAGTTTACTGTTATGACGGCTGAAACCAAAATAAATTACCAGTCCGATGACTAGCCAGATTCCGAAATAAATCCAATTCCAAACACTCAATTCTGCCATCATGTACAGACAGCATATTAGTCCCAAAAGCGGAATCAAAGACAAGTTTTCTTTGAAAGACCAAAATACTAATCCAACAATTACTATTAAAAAAATCCACATTGGTATTTTATGCTTGAACAAGTCAAAACCGCTTTCATATTTAATGGAGTCCGAAATTGGCAATCCTGCAACTACACTGGCATATTTGACATCATCTTCCTGATATTGACTCAGTAAATGCTCTACATCCAGTTTTTCGGCAACGCTGGTTTTTCCATCGATGCTTACCAAATAATCATATACTTTTTGAGTCTCCTCTTTATTTAATGAAGTAATTATAAATTCCGAATCATTGATCTTAGTCTCATTTGTGATGAAGCCCATAGTTGCTTTTTTATTGTAAGTAAAAGCTAAAACCAGAGCAGTAACAATCAATAATGGAAAAATATATTTTGAATTAATATAAGGTGTTTTGAATTTTCCTCTTGGAATATCAGTTCTGTTTTGCAGAGCCAAAACTCCAGCACAAACCAAAACAAAAGCAAACAAAGTACCGATACTGCACAAATCGGTAACCATAGTCAGATTCATGAACAAGGCAGGAACCGCCACCACAAAACCAACAACTATTGTGGCAAAAGATGGTGTTTTGAATTTTGGATGCACCGTAGAGAATTTCTTTGGCAACAAACCGTCACGACTCATGCTCATCCAGATGCGGGGCTGTCCCATTTGAAAAACCAGCAATACACTCGCCATAGCAACTACTGCGCTTACGGCAATAATTCCTGACATCCATCTTAAATCCAATTGGTCAAATACAAAAGCCAATGGATCACCAACATTCAATTTATCATAGCTTACCATTCCCGTAAGAACCAACGTAATGGCTATGTAAAGAAGAGTACAAATAATAATCGCCCACATCATCCCTCTTGGCAGATCACGCTGCGGATTTTTACATTCTTCAGCTGTAGTCGAAATGGCATCAAAACCAATATAAGCAAAAAACACCGCCGAAACTCCTTTTAAAACCCCCGAAACTCCATTTGGAGCAAACGGATGCCAATTGGTTGTATCCACATAAAATATACCAACAGCTATTACCAAAAGTACAATGCATACTTTTACCACTACCATTATATTACTGGCATTTCGGGACTCTTTCATTCCTCTGTATATCAATGCTGTAATCAGTACAATAATCAATAACGCTGGTAAATCGGCAACAAAATGAAAAGAGCCAATCACTGGAGAAGTTGTCCAAGCAGTATAAGCATCCTGCATTCCTGAACTTAAATTCTCAAAAGTTTTTCCGCCTTCCATCAGAGCTGTGGCATCTTTAAAACCATTAGAAGCTGTCAAATAATCCATTTGTACCCATTGCGGTAAATTTATTCCTCCGCTGGAGAGCAGTCCAGTAAAGTAATCGCTCCACGAGATCGCAACCGTTATATTCCCGACCGAATATTCCATAATCAGGGCCCAGCCAATAATCCAGGCTATTAACTCTCCAAAAGCAACATACGAATAAGTATATGCACTTCCGGAAACCGGAACCATCGATGCAAATTCAGCGTATGCAAAAGCGGCAAAACTGCAGGCAATAGCGGTAAATAAAAAAAGGAAAATTACGGCTGGACCTCCGTCAAAACTAGCTTTTCCGATAGTGCTAAAAATACCGGCTCCAACAATGGCGGCAATCCCAAAAGCTGTTAAATCCTTAGTTGTTAAATGTTTTCCTAACGCTTCATGCCCCTCCAGATTATTTTTTTCGACCTGCTTTAAGATATCTTGAACTGTTTTTTTTCTAAAAAGTCCTTTTAATGCCATGTTGCTAATTTTATTATTAAATAACCATTATTTAGTGTTCTTTTCAATAATATTTTCAATAAAAAAATATTAAAGCTCAAATATATAAAACAAATTCAATCTTTAAAGTTACGATTTTGATTTTTTATGACATTGGGAGACAAAAAATCATTTCTCTTTTTTGGTTTTCTTTCAAAATATTTAATTTAAGAAAACCACAATATAAAAAAACAGGAACATACTTGTTTAAAGTTATTCCTGTTCTTGGTTACCCGCATTACAAACGCTGTATTTTATACTTTTAATTTATGCTGGTGCTTGATGCAATCGAGCACTGGAGAATGTGAACAAACGAGAACCGCGCTTTTTTTTAAAGTTCTTAAAAGCAGTAACCATCATCCGACTCATATCTTTATAATTTATAGTTTTTTCTTGGGCAATAAAGACAAATCGACATCAACAATAGAAATTGAACTTTGTAAATGAATTTGGATTTAAAACATCAACAATTGGATTGTGGGCTTTTTTATATTTTCAGCAACAACACCTATATAATTCGCTATAAATCTGTCATAAATATTAAAAAAAATCAGGACCTAAGATTATAAATTATCTGTAGTTCTGTTTTTTTACTTAAATTGGTATACTATATTCGAAACATACAATAATTATGGATGCTAGTACACTAAATCAGACCGAAGCTTGGGTAATCGCTCTTTTGCTGTTTATATTAATGATTATGGCAAGCTTTGTTGGAAAACTCACGGGAAATTACATTCGGAATAAAAAAAATGCAACCGAAAAAACTACTGAAACTTCAGGTCTTGTTGCATTGCTTTTTTTCTTGCTGGCATTTACATTTGGCATGAGCGGAGACCGGTATGATTCGCGCAGAAAAATTGTTGTCGAAGAGGCAAATGACATTGGCACTGCCCTATTGCGGAGCGATTTATATCCAGACTCGACACGAACTTTATTCCGTAACGATTTTAAAAACTATGTAGAAACTAGAATATCCTTTTACCAAGTGGGTGCAGATGCAAAAGGAATTTTAAAAGCGGACAGTTTATCACAGGCAATTTCGTCAAAATTATGGAAGCGTGCCTGCAGTCTCGCTAAAGATCCTGCTAATCTGGCTGCTACCCAGCAGATGATTCCCGCTTTGAACACTATGATTGATGTAACCTCCTCCCGTCTTGCGGGAGAGAAAGCAAAAGTTCCCCAGAGTATATTAATCATGCTGTTTTTTCTGGCTTTGATAAGCGCTTTTTACAGCGGTTATTCGGAAGGACGCAAAGGACAGATTGACTGGCTGGTTCAAATCGGGTTTTGTCTTTTGGTATCTTTAGTTGTTTTGTTTACGCTAGATTTGGACAGGCCCCGAAGAGGCTTTGTAAATTTGGATGTCCCCAATCAGACCATAATAGATTTGAGAAAAAATTTTGAGTGATTTTTTTTCAAAGCTAAGATGCATGTCAAAACTTATCACTTTTTTTTATTAAAAGTCTTAGAATTACATAGCTTTCAAATCATTATAAAATTGCTTCGATGCACAAAATTACGCCCCAGATAAAAGCGGCAGCTCTGAGAATTGAGACTCTATTTTTTACAGCCGATACAGAGTGACCAGCGGAAGCTCCTGTAGCGGCTAGTAAAAAAAAAGTTACAATCGAGAACTATAGCGGCTAGCTGGATCAGGCGCAACATTCTTCTTTGAATAATAATGCAGAACAAAAACGATAAGCCGAATTTTATTGGCAATTAATTGAATAAACTTAGCTAAAAAAACTACTTTTGATTCCTTTATAAAAAGAATAAATAATGTATATAAAGAAGTCCTTATTATACCCGACTATATATTTGTTGTTTTCTGCTATTATTGGATTTGCCCAAAAAAGAGAAATGCATCCCAAAAACGAATTTCGAGCTGTCTGGATTGCTACAGTTGTCAATATTGACTGGCCAAGAAGTAGTTGGGATTCGGTAGAAAAACAAAAAGCCGACTTTATTCAGATTTTAGACACCTATCAAAAACTCAATTATAATGCTGTTGTGGTACAAATCCGCTCTGTTGGCGATGCAATATATCCAACTATATTGGCTCCCTGGTCCCGTTATTTAACTGGAAATGAAGGGAAAGCTCCCGGTGCGAATTTTGATCCACTTCAATGGATGATTACCGAAAGTCATGAGCGCGGTTTTGAATTTCACGCATGGCTCAATCCGTATCGTGCCACTTTTGATTTAAAGACCGAAACCTTAAGCGTAGATCATGATTACAACAAACACCGTGAGTGGATGATTGAATATGGAGGTAAATACTACTACAATCCGGCTCTGCCTGAAGTTCAAAAACACTTAACAAACATAGTGGAAGAAGTGGTTATAAAATATGATATTGACGCCATCCACTTTGATGATTATTTTTATCCGTATAAAATAAAAGGACTTGACTTTAATGATACTGTATCGTATCAAAAATATGGCAACGGGCTTTCAGTTGAAGATTGGAGACGTTCTAATGTAACCGCTTTTGTCAAAAACATTTCATTTAGCATAAAAAAACTGAAGCCTTGGGTACAGTTTGGCATCAGCCCTTTTGGTGTTTGGCGCAACAAATCGATTGATCCAAAAGGATCCGACACTCAATCAGGACAAACCAATTATGATGATTTATTCGCCGATCCTATTGATTGGATGAACAACAATTGGATCGATTATATCATTCCTCAATTGTATTGGAGCATTGACCACAGGACGGCTTCCTATGCCAAACTGATTAAATGGTGGTCTGAAAATGTTCCCGCCAATACTGCTTTATACATAGGAAACAGTTCTTATAAAATTAAAGCTGATTCAGATAAACATTGGAATAATGCTTATGAAATCGCAAATCAGATTGACCTGACACGCAACTATCCGAATGTGCAGGGAAATGGCTTTTTTAGTGCCAAATGGTTTATAAACAAAAATCAGGATGTGGTTAAAATCCTGAAAGAGAACCAATACAAATATCCTGCTTTGCCATTGCCAGTTCCCAACTTAAAAAAAGCCATTATCGAAAGACTGCTTATAAATTCGATTACTAAGGATACTTCAAGTTATTATATTTCTTTCCAGAAGCCAAAGCTTCCATCACAAGTTCGTTACATCATTGTGTATGCAGCGAAAAATTCAGCCAAAATAAACACTAATGATCCAAGTCAAATTATGGAGAAAATTGCTGTTACTGAAGAAAACAACGAATTCAATATTGAAATTCCAGCATACAAAATGATTGGTAAAGCTGCGTTTGCTTTCACATTCGTTGATTATTATGCTAATGAAAGTCCGGAAACTGTAATTGATCTGGAAACAGAAACGCAGATGAAGTAAAGTTTTAGGATTGTTTAAAATAGTTTTATATGGTTTAACTTTAAACTCTTAGAAACCTTTAAACAACTTTAAACTTTTTAAACCTGTAAGCTCTTAAACAACATTAAACTTTTAAACTCTTTTTAAACAATTAAACCACACATAATGAAAGACAGCAAACCTTGGTATTGGATTCCGTTTTTAAATTTTGCTTCGGGATTTCCGTATGCTATTATTCTTTCTGTTTCAGGAACGATGTATAAAAGTCTTGGTGTTAGTAATGAAGATATAGGAGTTTATACAAGCTTAATGTATCTGCCATGGGTAATCAAACCATTGTGGAGTCCTTTTATTGACTTACACGGAACGAAACGAAAATGGTTTTTAAGTATGCAGTTATTTATTTCAATTGCATTCTTAATTGTCGGTTTTATTATTCCTGCCAGTAATTTTTTCATTTTAAGTTTAGCCATTTTTTGGGTTGCCGCTTTTGCTTCGGCTTCGAATGATGTGGCTAGTGATGGTTTTTATTTATTGGCTTTAGAAAAAGAACAGCAATCTTTCTTTTTAGGAATTCGAAGCACTTTTTATAAAATTGCAATACTTACAGGAAATGGATTAGTTGTGATTTTAGCAGGCTATCTAGAAATTGCATACGGAGACAAACATAAAGCTTGGTCGTACACAATGATACTTGTCGCTATTTTTATGATTGGCATTACCCTTTATAATTTCTTTTTTACTCCAAAAACGGAAACAAATGGAGAATTAGCGACTAAAGCAAAACCGAATTTTGGAAAAGTCTTCTCCACTTTTTTTCAAAAAAAACAAATAGTTCTGATACTAGCATTTATTTTACTATTCCGATTGGGAGAATCTCAATTATTAAAAATGCTGAATCCTTTTTTAGTAGAGCCAATTAAATATGAACTAAATGAATCTATCACAAATATCAAACAAAAAGAAGCATTAGAATCCTATCATACTATCATCAAAAACGGTGGAAAAGCCTCTAAAGCTGAATTAGAATTAATCCATTCTGAATTACCAATATTAGCAGTAATGCAGAATGAAAAAACTGTATTAGATTTAAAAAGCATCCCTAAAACAGATGTTACAACCTATAATGATGTACTTTCAAAAAGAACAAAATTTATTGATGAATTAATTAAAGAAAAAGGCAATGCCGATGCAATTCTTAAAAAAGGGATGGGAATATCAAATATGGACTATGGTATTATCTATGGTATTTTCGGAGTTATCGCTCTTGTAATTGGAGGGCTAATTGGAGGCTTTGTAATCTCAAGAGACGGATTAGGAAAATGGATGCTACCAATGATTTTAGCCATGCACTTGCCGATTATTGGATTCATTTTAATTTCTCATTTTCATCCTGAAATTATTTTTAATCTGAATCTTCCCTATATTGAATATTCATTAGATCCTTTTCAATTAAACCTAACAACTTCTGTTTTTCATTATAATCCATACATCGTTCTTTCTGTAATTATAGAACAATTTGGTTATGGATTTGGCTTTGCCGCTTTTATGATGTATTTAATTTATGTTGCCGAAGGAGAATCAAAAACATCTCATTATGCCATTGCAACAGGATTTATGGCTCTGGGAATGATGCTTCCCGGAATGTTAAGCGGTTATATACAGCAATATTTAGGTTATGGAAACTTCTTTATTTGGGTGCTGTTAGCAACTATTCCAGGTTTAATTCTATCACGCTTTTTGATCTTTCCAAAAGATTATGGAAAAAAAATAGAAGCTTAAATTTTAGACAATGACACTAGAACAAAAAATAGGACAATTCTTTTTCCCAGCCGTTTTTATAAACGACACAGAAGAGAATATTCAGGAAACAGAACGTTTAATCAAAGAATGCAACATCGGCGGATTGACTTTTTTTCATAGCAGGGCCAGTGCGGCAACCAATTATGAATCCAAGAAAAAAGTAGAATTCAACGACGACAGCTATCAGCGTTTGAAAGACCTGATTGTGCGCTATCAAAAATGTGCAACCACTCCCCTATTGATGAGTATTGATGCCGAATGGGGCTTGGCTATGCGTGTCGAAAAAACACCGCAGTATCCTTATGCTATTACCCTTGGCGCTTTACCAGAAAGAAAAATCGATTTGGTATATCAAGTAGGAAAACAAATTGGATTGGACTTAAAATCGGCGGGGATTCATTATAATTTGGCACCATTGGCGGATATTAACAATAACCCGAATAATCCTGTAATTGGATATCGTTCTTTTGGTTCTAATAAAGAAAAGGTGGCTCAGTATGCATTAGAATACCTTCGTGGCATGTCGGATGTTGGGATTTTGGGCTGTTTGAAACACTTTCCAGGGCATGGAAATACTAGTGTCGATTCACATTTGGGATTGCCTGTTTTACAGGAAAACCTGGAGGAATTACTGGAAAATGAATTGGTTCCCTTTATAAAAGGAATCGAAAACCAAGTAGATTCCATTATGATTGGACATTTGGCCGTTCCAGCATTGAATGACGGAAAAGAAACTTCAGCCACTTTATCCAAAAACATAATCGAATCCCTTTTGCGCGAGCGTTTGGGCTATGATGGATTGATTATATCGGATGCTTTGAATATGCACAGTGTTTCCAAATTATATGATGTGAAAGGCCAACTGGAATGGGAAGCCTTCAATGCAGGAAACGATGTCCTCTGTTTTGCCGAAAACGTAGCCGAAGGCATTCAGGAAATACTAAAAAATGCCACACCAGAACGCATCGAAGCTAGCCTGAACCGCGTAATGAAATGCAAACAAAAAGCTGGTCTTTTTGAGAAAAACACAACACCAATTGCTGATTTTGACTTTAAAATCACTTCGGAGCTTAACCGAAAAATAGCCAATTATTGCATTACCGATATCAAGGACAAAAACAGTTCCGTAATTGTTTTTGATGCCAAAAACAGAGAACGCTTGGCAAAGTTGAGTATTTATAAAACGGTTGACAATCCTTTTTTCAAAACATTGGCCTCCACTTTACCGTCTCCTGAATATGCTGTTGAAAACGCATCAGATTTGATGGATACAACGATAAAAAAAGACCTTATGCCATTTGACACCATACTCATTTCTTTATTTGTCCCAAAAGCCAAACCACTGAATAAATTTGATTTAGAAGATTCTGTTTTAGAATTTTTAGGAGAATTGTTCCAAACCAAAAAATGCATTCTTTATGTTTTTGGAAATCCGTATGCATTGCAGGTGATTCCAAATCTGGAAAAAACTATCGGAATTGTCGAAATGTATCAGGATTTTATAGAGTTTCAGGAAAGTGCAGCCGAACAATTATTGGAAGACAAAAAAACAAAAGGAATCCTACCTGTTTCTATCACAGGTATTTAAAAACAAACATAACTACATACTATTGCTTAATAAATATTAATAATAAAAACTTATTTAATACCGCTTTTTATATGCCTTATATTTGCAGCATTAAAATAAATAACTAAAATTAATAAATATGTCATTAGTAGGTAAAAAATTCCCTAGCATTGCAGTAGACGCTATCTCAGAAATGGGTGATAATTTAAAAATCAACATCTTCGAAGAAGCAACAAACAACAACAAAAAAATACTTTTGTTTTGGTACCCAAAAGATTTCACTTTTGTATGTCCAACAGAATTACATGCTTTCCAAGCTGCTTTACCGGAATTTGAAAAAAGAAACACAATCGTGATCGGAGCTTCCTGCGATACTAACGAAGTTCACTTTGCTTGGTTAAACACTCCAAAAAACAATGGTGGAATTGAAGGCGTAACGTATCCAATCCTTGCTGATACTAACAGAAACTTATCAAACATCCTAGGAATTCTTGATATTGATTCAACTGAGTATAGCGAAGAAACAGATTCAGTAATCATCGAAGGTTCTAATGTTACTTTCAGAGCGACTTATTTAATTGACGAAACTGGAAAAATCTTCCACGAAAGTGTAAATGACATGCCATTAGGCCGTAACGTAAATGAATATTTACGTATGGTTGACGCTTATACTCATATCCAAGAAAAAGGTGAAGTTTGTCCTGCAAACTGGGAAGCTGGTAAAGAAGCAATGAATGCTGACAGAAAAAGTACTGCAGAATATTTAAGTCTAAACTAATATCAATAGCAATATTAAAAATCAATAGTAATATCAATTACAATAACAATAAAAATAAACGGATTTTCTCTGTAAATTAAATTTTGACATTGTAATTGATATTCATTTAAAAAGTGATTTTTGACATTGAAATTGATATTGAAATTGAAAAATCTATGTTAATCGAATTAAACGAAGATACATTAGGAACCGTAGTGGCTCAGAATGAAAAAGTGGTAGTTCAATTTTCGGCTTCATGGTGCGGTAACTGCAGAATCATGAAACCAAAATTCAAAAAATTGGCTTCAGAAAACGAAGGAATTTCATTTGTTTTGGTAGATGCTGAAAATTTTCCAGAATCAAGAAAACTGGCTAACGTAAGCAACTTGCCAACTTTTGCCACTTTCGTAAACGGAAAATTAGTAAACGAAACCCAAACCAATAAGCAAGAAGTTTTGATTGAATTGGTTAATGAAATTGTTTAAATCAATAATTGGAATTTTAGACTGTTAGATTTTTCGAATCTTTTATCTAAAAATCCAGCAATCTAAAAATCTAAAAAATGAAGTTACCAGTAATAAAACACCTGACCCAGTTCATAAAGGAAAACGATCAGGATTACCTCATCGAAACCATCGAAGTACTGGAAGCTATGACCGAAATTCCTTCATTGAAAGACGAAGAATTAGATGTTATAGGAGAATTAATTTCGAATATGTACGGTGCCCTCGAAGTTCACAAAATGACGCAGCAGGGAACCGATAAAAAAGAGGCTCTTAATAGTTTCATGAAACGAGTATTGGGATCTATTGACAAATAAAAAAATTATAAGCATTTCAAAAACACACTCCATTTACTGAGTGTGTTTTTTTTTGCCCAAAAAATTGGAATGCTTTCTATCATTAAGTCTGAAAAGTGCTATTTGGGTTGTTTTTATTGCATTAGAAAATATTTTGAAAACAAATTAACAGTAACAGCTGAAAATACTTTATATTAGTTATTCCTAATAAAAATTCAATTTCAGACATATTATGCCTCGCCAACTTTTACTTTTATTGTTAGTCCTTTTTTTCATTAGCTGTAATCAAAAAACAGCAGAAGAACAACAGTTTAAACATACTAATGAATTAATAAATGAATCAAGTCCCTATCTTTTACAGCATGCTCACAATCCTGTAAATTGGACAGCCTGGAACACCGAAAGTCTTGCAAAAGCCAAATCCGAAAATAAACTGATTATCATCTCTGTTGGTTATTCCGCCTGTCATTGGTGCCACGTTATGGAAAAAGAAAGTTTTGAAAATGATTCGGTAGCCAAATTAATGAATGACAATTTTATCAGCATCAAAGTTGACAGGGAAGAACGCCCGGATATAGACCAAATCTATATGAATGCCGTACAATTGATGACTGGTAAAGGAGGCTGGCCATTAAACTGCATTGCTCTTCCTGACGGGCGTCCAATTTTCGGCGGTACTTATTTTACCAAACAGGAATGGATCAAAATGCTGACCGAAATTGCAGCATTGTACAAAAATGATCCTCAAAAAGTAATATCCTATGCTGACAAATTAATTGAAGGAATCAAAAAATCAGATTTAATCCAATTAAATACTGATGCAATTGATTTTAAATCTTCTGATGTAAATACGGCTGTAAAAAACTGGAAAGAAGTAATGGATTTTCACAATGGCGGTTTATTAGGCGATTCTAAATTCCCGATGCCAAAAGCACTGCATTTTTTATTGCGGTACAGTGTTCAAAACAAGGATAAGTCTTTGCAGGAATATATCAATAAAACATTAACAAATATAGCAGACGAAGGTCTTAATGATCCTATCGGAGGCGGTTTTTACAGATATACAGTAGATTCAAAATGGCATATTCCCCATTTTGAAAAAATGCTTTACGACAATGCACAGCTCGTTAGTTTATACTCGGATGCTTACCTTGTGAACAAAAATGAATTATATAAAAAGAAAGCTGATGAAGCCCTCTCTTTTGTAGAACGAGAACTTATGGCTTCCAATGGAGCATTTTATTCTTCAATCGATGCCGACAGCAAAAACAAATCCGGTAAATTAGAAGAAGGTGCCTACTACACTTGGGGGAAAGAAGAACTGCAGAAAATATTGAAAACAGATTTTTCACTTTTTCAAAAGTATTACAATATCAATGCAGCAGGATTATGGGAAAACAATAAGTACATTTTATATAAAACGCAGTCAGATATTGAGTTTGCAAAAGAAAACAATATATCTATAGCCGAGCTTAACACTAAACTCAAAAACTGGAAACAGACGCTTTTACAGCAAAGAGAAAAAAGACCTCGTCCACATCTTGATGACAAAACCCTTACTTCTTGGAATGCTTTAATGATAAAAGGATTTGCTAGTGCTTACCGCAGTTTTAAAAACCCACATTATAAAGAAATAGCTTTGAAAAGCGCTTCCTTTCTACTGAACAATCAGATTCAAAAAGACGGCAGTTTATACCACAGCTATAAAGACGGAAAGAGCAGTATTACTGGCTTTTCTGAAGATTACGCCAGTCTTATTGATGCATTTATTTCGGTATACCAAATTACTTTGGACGAAAAATGGCTGACAAAAGCCAAAGAACTTACTGATTATTCACTCCGCCATTTTCTTGATAAAAAAACCAGTATGCTTTATTTTACATCCAATAGCTCTAAAAATCTGATTACCAGAAAAATAGAGATCAGAGATGATGTCATCCCTGCATCTAACTCTGTTTTTGCTCAAAATCTATTTCTTTTAGGACATTATTATTCTAATGCGGTATATTCTAAAATAGCCAAACAAATGCTTCATAATGTGGCTGTTGATGCCGTAAAATACCCTACGGAATACTACAATTGGCTAAACTTAATGCTGAATTATACTGGAAACTATTATGAAGTAGCCATATCAGGAAAAGAAGCGCTGTCAAGAATTAATACTTTGCAGACCTATTATTTGCCAAATATTCTGATTGCCGGGTCAACAAAAGGAAGCAGTCTGCCAATAATGGAAAGTCGATTTATTCCAAATGAAACCTACATCTATATCTGCGTTGAAGGTGCCTGCAAACTCCCTGAAACAGATGTTATAAAAGCAGTTTCAAAACTGCAGTACTAAAAATACATGTAAACTATGTCTGATCTAACAAATGATACCGTTTTTCATTCCCTTACAAATGCATTTACATTCTGCAATAAATAACTTATCGTAAAAAAGCAGCTATTTTATTAAAAGCAAAGCCCAGCAGACAAATAGCTGCTAGGCTTAGGCTCCCTTTTTAGAAAATCAAGATAACTATTTTACACTCTTATTCGGCTCCATCAATGGCAGCTCTTGCAACGGCAAAACCTGCGACTTTTTTGCCTAATTCCAATCCTTTTTCGCAGTCGCTCCTGTAATGAATAGCTCCATACATCCTTGAGTTTGATGCTTCTATGGCCATCGCTTCATAATCGCCTTTTTTAGTAGGGATTATGTGTGATAAAACGGTACAGGCTGCTGCACTAAAAGTTGAATGTCCAGAAACATACGCTGGAAAATTAGGAACTCCTGTTGAAGTTTTAATTGAAGAGTCCATTTGGCTCGGACGCGGATTGAAATAGGTGTACTTTGCATCCCAGCAGCTTATAGCCGCATCCATCATGGCAATATTTAATAATGCCATATTTCTTGCCCAGCGTACTTCGCTAAAACTTTCGTTTACAAAAGATTCGGAAGCAATGGCATTCCAATGTCCAGGAGGCGTATAAGTATCAACTCCATCAGCCCAAAAACTGACAATTTTCAGAAGTGATCTTGAATTCTCCTGACTGTATTTTTTTATCTCAGCCAGCTCTTTTGCAAAAGCATCAGATTTTGTGGAAGGAGGCGCAGGCGGACGGTTTGCCACAACATTTGCTTCTGTCATCAAAAACGATTTTACTTTACCAAATAAAGGCAGCATAGGCGGTCTGGCGGGTACTTCTAATGATTTCCATGGAGTTTCTCCTGTTGCGGCAGTTTGGGATTCTAACGCTGCCCAAATTGCCGGCGTCCCAATGGCAGCTCCAGCACCATCAGTGGAAGCGCGAGCTATGAATTTTGAAGCGACTTTTCTGCCCAAACTTATTCCAGCATCAACATCTGAGCGGACATTCACGCCGCTAATGATTCTGTATAGCTTTTCTTCTTCAGCTTTTTGGTCGATATAAGCAATTTCAGTTGGGAATAATAATTTTAATAGCTCAACGGTAACTCCCGCAACAACCGCATCTTCTGAAGGATATGAAGGCAGAGTGCTTTTGGGAATTAAAACCTGCAGAGCAGTATCAACTTTATATGGTGCAGCTCTGTTATACAGCTTTTTATAATGCCATGCTGCAATCAAGGCATCGTACTGAGCAGCACTTACATAAGCATACGCCCGCGCTGCGTAAGGCGGGTTAGAAAATGGAAATTGTGGATATGCAAAAGGATTGGCTCCTGAAGGAGCTGGATAAGTTCCGTCTTCATTTTGATAAGGCGGACGATTATGTCTTGCTACCAATGTCCTCAAAATTTCGTTCCAGCGCAATACGCTGCCAACGCTCCAATAATTTATAATTTCTTTTTGTTCATCGGTAATACTAGCCTGAAAACTCTTGATTTCGTTAATCTCTCTAATGTAAGCAGGCGTATTTGTTGCAACTGGAACGTCTATTGAAAATTCGTCAGGGCTGGTTAAAAGGTAAGTTTTCCAAGTCCCAGCTGAAGCATCAGTATTTGTTGGATTTAATTTTGGAAACTGTTCATTGCGTTCTGTAATGTCGTCATTGCATGAATACATAAGAACTGCTATTAAAAGCAAAAAGCTTTTAAAGATATTTTTTTGAATGTTATTTTTCATTTTGCTTTTTTAAAATTAATCAGATAGAATATTCCTCCATACAAGGAAGCTGCTTTTCCCACATTTCTTCCCTCAGTTACTACGTTATAACCTCCAACAACTGCTAATTCAGGAATCTGCTTCAAAGTATATTTAGCATTAAAACCAATTTTCCAGGCATTCATCGTATTGCTTGGAAAAGGCATATTGTTCTTTGTAATGTCAAACCCTCCTTGTGTTGTCCAATTATCAATAACGGCTTCGGCAATTAATCTTTCGGAACGGTATCCCAGTCTCAAATTGAAGTTTATGGCATCAGGCATATCTACTTCATTGGTATAATGAACCTCATCGTCCAAATAGGAATTTCGATCAATGGTGATATTTGCTCTTTTACTATAAGCAAAAGACAAAGTGGTAAAAAACTCATCAACCTGTACATCTCCCATCAGCCGTAAGGATACAGTTTTACTATGAAGCCCAATACTTAAAGGCAAATAATCTGCAGAATAGTCAGTTGTAGGCATCGAATAACTTCCTAAAGCATATAAGGAATAGGTAACGTTGCCTACAGTTTTCTCAAGGGGCATGTATTTTACAGTTAATGCTAAATCCTGCATTCCTTTTTGACCCCTCATCGTTCCTGCTGTAGCTTTCGTTTGAATATACGGAACGCTAAAAAGAACATTCAGCCTGTCTGTTATGCCATAATTTCCCATAACAGCAGCTCCTTGAGCAGAAACAGTGCCCAGATTAAGATTCTCTCTTTTGAAAGTACCTTCCCAATACTGATTCCAGCTGCTGTATTGATAAACGGCCCCGACACAAAAATTGTTTTTGCTCATCATAATAGCATCGATATCGGTCTGTGCGCTCATCAAAAGCGGCATTAGGAAGAGGCAACTCAAATATAATTTTTTCATTTATTTCTACTTTATTAATTAATGGTTGATTTTATAGATTTTAATTCAAGCTTTATATTTATGCATTATTTAAGGATTAGGCACCATCAGTTTATTGGCTGAAATCTCACCGCTTGGAATTGGCCAGATATAATTACTGCTTGATACTAAAACCAATGGAGCAGTACCAATAGATCCTTTTTTGGCAGGTAAGGTTTGCAGTCTTCTTTGCAAATCCATCAGTCTGAATCCTTCACCTAAAAGTTCAATATCTCTTTCTTTCCATATCGAAGCCAATAATGCGTCTTTGGTGCCAACCTCAGCATTTGAAAACACATAACTTGGATTGGATCTATTCCTAACGGCTGTCAACAAAGCTGTCGCAGTAACTAAATCATCTTTATTGGCAGCGGCTTCAGCATAATTCAATAAAATTTCGGCATATCGAATTACCGGTACATAGTCACGAAACGGAGCCGTTGTAATACTGAATTTTTTCAGCACTTTTTGATTTGCTGAATTGGTGCCAATCAAACTAGAACGTGCATCAGCACTGGAATTCAAGGCTGGATCACTCGAAATGCCAGCAGTTGTCAAAAATATAATAGGCTGCGCCAAATAGTTAAATGCCAATGCATATTGAGAAGCAGGGGTTTCGGTTGTTGTATTAGCAAAAGGAATACTAAAAACAGCTTCAGTTCCCGTGTAGCTTCCACCAAAAATTACAGCAAAATTAGCTTCTAGCTTATGCGTTAAATTTCCAGCCTTATATTGAAAAGGTGCAGTTGAAGACACTATTTTCTGAACCTCTGCAAGCACTTTGTCATAATTGGCCTGCACCAAATAGACTCTTGTTTTTAATGCTATTGCCGTGCTTTTTTTGGCTCTGGAAACATTCAATAAGGATGTAGTATATTCAATAGGCAGATCATTTTCGGCCTCATCTAAATCTTTTAGAATCTGGGTATAAATAATGTCAATGGAACTGCGTGCCAAATCATTGTTTCCCGATGTGGTAATCGGAGTCAAACGCAATGGCAAACCCAATCCGTTTTTGTCCAAATTATAAGGTTTCGCATAGGTCTGAATCAGACTAAAGTAAGAGAAAGCACGAATGAATTTGGCTTCGGCTATATAGTTCTTTGCCAATGCTTCCGTGATTACTGTACTTCCGTTCAATTTGCTTATTAAAATATTAGAAGCATTAATAGCTGTGTAGCAAACCGACCAAACATTGTTTACAAAATCATTTGTCGAAGCTACGTTTTGATTCCACACGGCTGATCCTGTTGCCGCATTACCGTCATTCTGCCCAAATTGATCGGCTCTCTGCTCATTAAAAATGATGAATCTTCCTCCGTAATAGTTTTGATTCTGCAGCTGTTTGTACAAATTATTGGTCTGCGCCAAAATTTTGCCGGGCGTACTATAAGCAACTTCTTCGGGGATGCTTGTCTCTGGGACTGTATCCAATAAATCATCATTGCAGGCCGTCATAGCCACAAGAAAGAACAAAGTGATTAGAATATATTTTTTCATTTTGTATATTTTAAAAATTAAAACCCAATATTTAAACCAACTGTGTAAACTTGCGCATTGGATGGCACGTTTTGATCTTTTCCAGAATTGATAGAATTCCCATTAATAGAAACCTCAGGATCCGAACCTCTATATTTGGTAAACGTATACAGATTATTTCCTTGCAAATAGACATAGACAGAAGTAAAACTATTTTTCAAGAAAGTCTCTTTAACAGGCACGTTATAGCCCAAAGAAACATTTTTAAATTTCAGATAAGAGCCATCTTCCACTTTAGAAGTACTTGAGAATGAAAATCCGGCCGAAACGTTGTCCCCATAATACAATTTCTGAATATCTGTAACCTGACCAGGAGTTGTCCATCTGTTTTTGATGAAAGTTCCGTTGTTAAAATAACGCTGATCTGAAATCGTAGCTCTAGTTCCATTATAAAGTTGATTTCCTTCTGAAAAAGTTAAATTAACTCCCAAAACAAAATTCTTATAATTGAAAGTATTATTTAATCCTCCAAAAACTTTCGGCAGTGACGATCCCTGCATTACTCCATCTTTGTAATTGTCTATAGCAGGAGCTGCAGATCCATCAAGATAAGTCCATTTTGGTGAACCAATATGATTGTATTGAACTTCTTTTCCTTCGCTGTTAACAAAAATCATTTGACCATTTGCAGGATTCACACCATGAGATGGAACGGCGAAAATAGAACCCACTGAGTACCCTACCCTTGTCATATTTTGAACTCCAAATACGCTGGGAACAAAAACATCGTTTACCAAAGAAGTCACCTCGTTTTTGAGTGTCGAAAGATTTAGATTAACGTTCCAATTAAAATCTTTTGAACTGACAACAAGCGCATTAATGCCCAACTCATAACCCGTATTGTACATTCCTCCAACATTTTCATTGATATAATTGTTTGGGATTCCAGCTGAAAGAGATTGTGGCGCCTTAAGAATTAAATCTTTTATAGTGTTTTTGTAATAATCCATTTCGACCGAAATACGATTATTTAAAAGTGTAAAGTTGATTCCCAAATCAAGTTTTGAACTGGTTTCCCATTTTAAATTGGGATTGGCAGTTTGTGAATAACCTAATGTTGGAGACCCGGCATAAGTAGAAGAATCATACGTTCCTATTGATGGATAATTGCCTATTTCACTGTTTCCTACAATACCGTAACTCGTTCTGATTTTGAAATTATCTATGTACTTATTAATCCCTGAGTTTTTATAGAAAGACTCTTCAAAGATGTTCCAACTTAAAGCTCCTCCACCAAAATCACCGTATTTATTCCCTTCGGATAAAGCTGAAAGTCCATCGATTCTATAATTCAAACTCAAAAAATATTTGTTTTTGTAATTGTAGTTTAGATTGGTAAAATAAGACAATAAGGCATTCTCCGTTAACACATTCCCCACTGGAGATATATTGGCATAACTTCCCTGATAATTCGTATAATAAGGATTGGTCACATTGCTTTGCGAAGCTCCCCAACTGTCCATCGTAGTTTTGATGCGCTCATAACCCAAAAGTGCAACGAAATTGTGATTTTCTTTTAGAGAAGCTTTATAAGTAAGCGTATTTACCCAATCGGTTCTTAGCAAATCGGCTTCTATGTTTGTCGCCACACCATTATAGGCATACCCGCCACCGTGGGTTGGGTTAAGAAATAATTTATTTTCAACCCCAATATTGTTCAATCCAAAACTAGTTCTGAAAGTTACATTTTTCCATATATCAAACTCACCGTAGATATTTCCTAAAATGGATCTACTTACCGAAGTTGTTAAATCAAGAGTCTGTACCATTGCAAGATTATAGGCATTGATAGTTCCAATAATGGATGGAATATTATTTCCATAACCAACACTTATCCCGTTTTGAATACTGTAAGATCCATCTGGTTTGTAAACAGGAACGTTGGGAGGCAGAACATAGGTCATTCTTCCCAAAGGTTCATTGGTAATATATTCTGTATTATAAGTAGATGACGACATCGTGTTTCCTGCAACGGCTCCCGTATTTGGACCTACATTTTTGGCATTACTATAGGAAAAATTGGCTCCAACCCGAATGTATTTATTAATCGTATGACCAATGTTTAATCTTGTCATATAGTTTTGAAACGTATTGTTTTTTATAAAACTATTTTGATTGCTGTAATCTGCCGAAAAATAATACTGCGTTGATTCATTTGCTCCAGAGATATTTATATTGTGATTACTTGATAAACCTGGTTCATAGGCAACATCATACCAACTTGTATCTACAGTGCTTCCGTCAGTATTTTTTGATAGAAAAAAACCAGGTGCTTTCCCTGCATTGACTAAAGCTTCATTTTTTATAGCGGTATAATCTTCTGCGTTTAATAATTCGGGCAGATTATAAGGCGTGCTTCTGCTGTACCAGCTATTATAATTAAATCGGGTTGCTCCTTTTTTACCTTTTTTAGTGGTTATCACCATAACTCCATTAGTTGCTCTTGAACCATAAATTGCGGCAGCCGATGCATCTTTCAAAACATCTATAGACTGAATGTCGTTTGGGTTAATCGCGGATAATGGATTATTCCCAACGAATCCTCCCAAAGAACCGGAAAAAACTGCTACTCCATCAACTACTATTAAAGGAAAAAGACCTGAAGTAATGGTGTTTAAACCACGAACACGGATGACAGGCGTGTTGTTGAGTACAGCCGAAGATTGAATAACATCTATTCCTGTTCCTTGTCCTCCCAATAATTGATCAAAACTGGTAGTTGGTCTATTTTGCAATTGTCTTGCTGAAACGGTTGAAACTGAACCAGAAAACTCAGACTTTCTTTGGGTTAAATACCCGCTTGAAATTAGGACTTCATCTAATTGGTTAGAGTCATTAAGCAGTTTTATTTTTAATAAATCAAAAGAATGTACCACAATTTCCTGTGTTTTATATCCTATATAACTCAATTTTAATGTAATTGGCAATTTTTGATTTTGAATGACGAATTCGCCATTTTCATTGGTGGTGACTTCTTCAATATCTGACTTAACCGTTACTCCGTTCAATGGCAGATCGGTTTTGGCATCTAATGCTGTCCCTTTCAAATTTTGCTGCTGCGCATACAATGGTGCAGTAAGCAAAAAGAAAAAACAGAACAATAACTTTAAATATTTTTCTCGTGACATATTGTATATTTTGATTTAAACTTAAAATTTAGGGGCTGATTGTAACTATCATTTTATCATAGCAGTAATGTATTCTGTTGAAATGTTTTCATTTGCTATTATATTTATTCTTTTAATATTTGATAATTAACAGTTTAAGTATTTGTCGTAAAATTTTTTATTCTTTTTTTAAATTCATTTCTACATAATAATCCTCATTATATTTTCCAGCAATAACGAGTGCTCCCGCAACCAAAACAATGTTTTTGATAATGTATTGGCCGACCAAAGTTGGTTCATATGGGAAACCGTCAAAACAGCTGGATTTTAAAATAAAAAAAGGAAAGAGGGTTGCAGACATATGCAATAATAAGAAAAATATCGTTAAAGGAATCAGTTTTTTTATCAGTAACCCAAATCCGATCAAGACTTCACATATTCCAAGAATAGGAATAAAAATTTCTGGCTTGAACCAAAAAACAGTTTTCTCTACTAAGTCACCAGCCGGGCTCAATCCGAAGATTTTCAAAGCACCAAACCAAATGTAAACTATCGCAAGAGCAATGCGCATCAAGTTGATACTGTGTTTTTCCATTTTTTTGCTTAATAAAAAATAGAAAGAATTAAAAGTAGTTTTCATCTATCTTTAAGTTTTAAATACTAACATCATTAACTAAAACATGATAGCTATTTAGGCATTGTCAGTGTCATTTTTTTACCCAATTTAAATCTGTAAGAATATCCTAGATTTATAGAATAATCTGCGAAAGCTGCATCCCCTTGTACATGAACATACTTGGCAGGATCAGTAATTACAGAATTCTGCAGATCTTGGCTTGCAATATCGGCAGCACTCTGAATACGATTTTTTACAATATTATAAGGAATAAATAAACTTAAAGTATGTTTTCCTATATGATAAGAAAAACCATACTCTACCGCTACAACATATCCAGGACGACGATAGGCTGCCTGACCTCCAAAAGCATCATAAGCAGGAATACCTTCAATTCTTCCAGCTAGCGAAACATTAAAATTTTCTTTTTTGTCAACAGCAACTGATAAACCGCCTCTTGCAAAATATTGATCTGGGCAAGCATAAATTTCATATCCTTCTAAACCAGCTTTTGGCGATGATTTAAATGTGCCGTTTGATTCCTTTGGGTTGAATAAATAATATCCATTTGCAAATCCGTAAAGACGTCCTGTTAATTGTCTGAATACTTGTACCTCTGCCGAAATTCCAACTCCGCCATCACCTGGCTGAATGGCTTGATCCATTATCACTCTTTTTGTTGTTCCGTCGGCTTGTGGTGCGTCATCCATTTTATCATGGCTTCCGGTATTTAATTTTAATCCCAATCCTAGCATCAAATTACCTTTGTGAGCCGTTTTTGGGTCAAAAAACCAATAATTTACACTTAGTCTTGCATCTGCAAAACCTTGTGCATAAACACTGTACCTAAGAGTGTCTTTTACAGGGCTCGTTTGTCTTAGAACCTGTGAACGTTCATTGTGAACATAGGGCAAAGTGGCGTTTATCTGGACTCTATTGGTGATACCGTAAGAAAAATTAAAATCTACCGCATGCGAATAAATGTTTACGGCATTGCCTTGTTCTACGCCGTTTTTGTCATGTCCGCCACCTTTAGTCTGTCGCTCCAATTGTTCTTCTTTACCAACAAAATGTCTCCAGGAATGAAAATAACGGTAATTTGTCCCTACTTGAAATTCGCCTTTGTCCAAATTATAAGAACTGGCAGAATTCATGTAAAGCCCTCCCATTTGACGAACTGCCACACAACCTTGAGCAGTAATTTTTTCTGTTTGAAAAGTGATTAAAATGAACATTATAAAAATGAATGCGGTATGTGATGAATGTATTTTTTTCATGATATGTTTTTTTATTAATCGACATAAAATATTTCTATTTTCCTTATGGAAAATAATTACAATAAAATTGTCGGAGTATTTATAAAGATTAATATCCATTAGAATTGCAAATCAGTTTTTTATAAATTCTGATTCTATCTAAAAGATAAAAATGGTGGATTACTATTTCTAACCCATAAAATGAACTATCTTCAATTGAGGTTTATCCACAGAAGAATAAAAGGACACAATAATTTAGCAGTAAAATTTAGAAAAGATAGATTTACATTCGTTCAGAAAAACATGCAGGAGTATAAAAATAGCCTTAGTTTATATTGAAATAGTTTTGAGACTACTCTGAAAAATTGTTTATAAACAAAAATTCAAAGATGTTGCCAAATATTGAATTGCTAATTAAAATTTATAAAAACAATACCTTACAAGATCTTTGACCTTGTAAGTATTGTTTTTAAGAATTATAACCTGCCTCTACACATAAAATCTTGCAGAAGAATTGCATCTCATATGAAATCAATAAACCAATAATTATTCTCAGATGATGAGACAACTATTCCTTAGCCTATTTTTATTAAACTTCTAGTTAATTCTGATAGTCTGCAAATACGAATTGTTATTGGTTACAAGAAAGTATTTTTTGTCTTTTACTTTAATTTTTTCCATGTTTTTCACATCGCCTGGAGTAAAGAATCCGCTTTTAACCGCTGAAATAGGCTTGAACTCTCCTTTACCGTTTCCTTTTAAAAATAAACCATGACCAGCATCATTTCTTGGTGTTTCCACTTCAGAATTAAACATATTGCCCGTAATTAGAGCATCAAGTTTGCCATCCTTATCAAAGTCATCAACTGCAATCTGATTAATACAGCTAATCTGTGCTTCAATAGGCAGTTTGTGAATGACAAATTTGCCATTTTTGTTTTCTAAATAAATACTTGCAAATGATTTCACT
This sequence comes from Flavobacterium sp. P3_A6, assembly GCF_056403035.1. Classification (NCBI taxonomy): domain Bacteria; kingdom Pseudomonadati; phylum Bacteroidota; class Flavobacteriia; order Flavobacteriales; family Flavobacteriaceae; genus Flavobacterium; species Flavobacterium sp. P3_A6. Next base: position 33,842 of record NZ_JBFUGG010000029.1, read on the forward strand.
TTATAATGTAAGGCTTCTTTAAGTGATTTCTCTGTATAAACATCAACTAGAGTGGCTTCTGAAAAGCTTTCATAATCCTTGAACTTCTTCTTGATATTCGGGATTTGCTGCGATGAACAACCACGGCCACGCACTGGATATTGCTTTCCATCATTATAGTAACTCAATACAATGTCTTTGTGCTTATTATTGTCAAAATCTTTTACATAAATATCAAAGGTTTCATTGGGAGTAGCTTGATATTTATAATTCAAGCCATTATTTCCAACAATGTAATCCATGTCACCATCTTTGTCAAAATCCCCTTGCTGAATGCTCCACCACCAGCCGGTGGCATCATCAGTAAGTCCCATGTTATTTGTAACTTCCTTGAAACCTGATTTAGTATTTTGAAAAGCACAGATTGGCATCCATTCGCCAACGACAATAATGTCGTCCAATTTATCATTATTAAAATCGGTAATTACAGCACTTGTTGCCATCCCTAAATTTATAAATTCTTTAGGGGATTTTTTGGAAATTTCGAATCGGGGCTGTGTTACTGAACTAATATTATGCAATAAATAAGTTGTAGCCGGTGAAGGATATTGTCCCGGAACTTGTCTGCCTAATACCAAAAGATCTTGTTTTCCATCTTTATCATAATCAATCGGATATACTTTTGAGCCACTTGTCAGCATCTTTGGCAGCGCACCTTTTGGCGCTTTGGTAAAATCGCCTTTTCCGTTATTGAGGTATAATCTGTCTTGTAATTTTGGATCGTTAACTAAAAATTCATAACCGCCGCTTACTACATATAAGTCATTGTCGCCGTCATTATCAGCATCAAAAATCAATGCCCCAGTATCTTCACTTGCTTTATCGTCTTCAAGTGCTTGAATATTTTTTTCTGCAAAACCATTTTTAGTCTGCATAAAAACTTTTCCAGGATAGGTTGCAGAACCTCCAATGAAATAATCATCAAGACCATCTTTATTTAAATCACCAACAGAAATAACAGGACCAAAAGTTGACATTTTATGAGGCAGCAATACCTGATCTTTAAAATCATCATATACATTTTCTTCGTGCTTAAAGACTGGAAATAATCCATTAACATTTGTAAATAAAGGAGTTTGGATAATTGTTTTTGCTGCTGTTTCTTCTTTGGCGTCCTGTTCTTTAAAAGTTAATGTTTGATTTGCTTTAACATTATATAATTTTTGCACCTTACCGCTCGTCCAAACTACTTTTACCTCATCAATTGTTTTCTCTTTTGCTACACCAAAATGCACTTCAGGAGCCACTGATGACTGAAATCCTCTTGTTAAAGTAAGCTCCTGCATTTGGGTTCCTTTTTTTGTTTTTATATAAACACGATTCCCCAAACCAAAAATATTTTTTGAATTTCCTTTGAAATTTACCTTGATGTAATTATTGATTTTAGAGCTTGAATTTTCAAAAACAGATGCATAATCATCAATATTATTTATGATTAAATCTAAATCTCCATCGTTATCTAAATCCACATATGCTACACCATTTGAAAAGCCTTTATATTCAATTCCCCATTTTTTATTTACTTGTTCAAAATTTAAWTTCCCTTTATTTTGAAACATAAAATTATCAATTTTCTCAGAAGGAATTTCTTGAGATTTCTTAAGCAGATCCTTTGGTTTTAAATTTAAGGTTTCTAAACTATGAAAGAAATCATTATTATTGATTTCTCTTCTGGTTCCGTTACTTACAAATAAATCTTTGTTCCCATCATTGTCAAAATCAGCAAATAAAGGCCCCCAGCTCCAATCTGTAGATGAGGTTCCTGTAATACGGGATACATTACCAAAATGCGGGATCCCGTTTTCATTAACTCCTGTATTTAGCTGCATGCAATTATGCATATATTGATGATTAAAACCAGCATTAATTACGTCCCAAAAAAGTTGCGGATTCATGCTGGACATATTCGCTTTTTTTCGACGATTGTCCTTAGCATCCATATCTACCTGAAACATATCTAAATTACCGTCGTTGTTAAAATCAGAAATATCTACACCCATTCCGTAAAAAGAATTATGGGGTGTAGCCTGTTTTGCGACTTCTTTAAAAGTACCATCCTGATTATTGATGTACATAAAATCAGGCGAATTGAAATCATTTGAAACATAGATATCAGGCCAGCTGTCATTGTTTAAATCACCAATTGTTGCACTTAATGATAAGCCGTAAGCTTTTACACCTGCTTCTTGTGTAACATTGGCAAAATGGTTACCATCATTTCGGTATAAATGCCCTGTTTCATTGTCCTTGACATGGCGCATCATCTGCACATAGTCCCCGGTTGCCGAATTGAATTTTGTGGGCGGATAGTTTGCTACAAATAAATCTAAATCACCATCTTTATCGTAGTCAAAAAAAGTTCCCTGAATACTGTTTCCTATATCATCAATTCCGTATTCTTTGGCTTTTTCTGTAAAAGTCCCATTTCCATTATTGATATACAGTTCATTATTTTTTGGTCCAAATTTCCCTCCTACACTACAATAAATATCTAAAAAACCATCCGCATTCACATCTGCCATAGTAACTCCAGTGTACCAACGGGTATCACCTCCTACACCAGCTTTTTTAGTGATATCTTCAAATTTTAGATTTCCTTTGTTTAGGTATAATTTATTTGAAACCTGATTCCCGGTAAAAAAAACATCAACAAGACCATCATTATTAATATCTCCAGTTGCGACTCCTCCTCCTAAATAAATATAATTATAGGTAAAGTAATTCAAGGAATCATTTTCTGTCAAATTATTGCTAAAATCAATACCTGTATCAGCCCGGTCTAAAGAAGAAAATATTTCCTCATCTGATTCTTTAGTAGAACAGCTAACAAGCAATAATATGCTTAAAAGGCTAAAAAAAACTACTTTTATTTTTCTATTTTTCATTTTTATAATAATAAAATTTATTTTGTCTCTCCAATGTCTAAAACTCTAATTTTATTGAATCAAACACAAATAGAGGATTTCGCTCCAGCAGTTGGAAAAATTATTTTTTTGATGTTTATTTTTGAAAAATTATTTTCACCTTCAATGATTTTGATGAATTGATTTGGCTGTACATTTTTAAATACTTTCTTTTTCTGGCTTTTTGGCCATGTAATTTCAATTTGGTCAATGATTGTGGCTTGACCCACACCAATTTCCATCCTTAAAGCTGATGCTCCAAAACTTCCGCCTGAATTTACTATTCTATATACAGATCTTGAAACGCCATTTTCTTTGAAACTTACTTTTATTTTTGCTCCAATTGCAGAACGATTACTATCTGTACCTTCTAATTTCATTTTTATCCAACGGTTGTTGTTTTGACCAGGGTTAAGATATAAAGCATTATTAAAAGCATCTCCTGAATAGGCACCTCCGACTTCTATAAAAATATCAGAATCACCGTCATTATCAAGGTCATTAAAGGCCACACCATGACCTTTCTGCAAGTTTCCTACCCGACCAGAAACAGTGACATCAGCAAATGTACCGTTGCCCATATTTCTAAATAATTTATTAGGTGTCAGCGATTTGTAATCTGGATTTCCAGTTCCTAGATACATATCTAAAAAACCATCGTTATCAATGTCTCCAAAATTTGAACCCATGGCATATACTGTTTTACTTAGTCCCGATATTTTAGAAACATCTGTAAAAGTGCCATTATGGTTATTGTGGTATAAATACATTTTGCTATTCCCATTTGGAATACCCAAAGCTTCTTTTGCTGTTTCACCAGCAATAGAACCATTAAATTGATAACCACAAACAAAAATATCCTGCCAGCCATCATTATCATAATCCCAAAACCATGTTGGAAAAGTCATTATATTAATTCCTGTCAAACCTGCTTCATCTGTAGCATCTATAAAGTGTGGAATACCATCTTTAACACCTGTATTTTTTAATAACGTTTTCCTTTTATTCATTCCAGAAAGAAACAAATCGATATCACCATCATTATCATAATCACACGATGTAGAACCTTTTATAAAATCAACAATGTCACATTTTGCGGCTTGAGCAACATTAGTAAATGTACCATCTTGGTTATTTATGTATAATTCTGAAGGGTAAGATTCAATAGGAGAAGACTCGTTACCAATAAATAAATCCAAATAGCCATCATTATTGAAATCATTCCAATTACCCGCTTGAGTTGGTAATTCAGAATATAATCCGCTTTTAATAGTCACATCAGTAAAAGTACCATCACCATTATTACGTAATAACGAATTCGGCTGTCTGCCATATTTGCCCATCCAAGCTCCTCTCATAACAAAAATATCAGTATCGCCATCATTGTCATAATCGGCTTGTACCATATTTAAACCTCCTTTGAAACGACCTATTTCTGATTTATTTGAATAATCAGCAAATTTCCCTTTTTTATCGTTTTGATAGTAATGCATCACCCCATTCAAACTCCAATTAGAAGTAACAATGTCCAAATAATTATCATTGTTGAAATCATCAACAATAATACCTCCAGACATATTTCTGCTCTTTATGCCTACATTAGAAGCAACATCCACAAACGGTTTTATACTGTACCCCGAACTGTCTTTATTTAGACCAGGTATTAGCCATTGTTTGGGAACATTTAAAGGGTAGCCGCCTATGGTCATATAAGCAATATTGAGCAGCCATCTCGATTCATAATCCTCAGGATTTATAGTCATTAATTTCTCATAGATTTCAATTGCTTTCTGAGAACCTTCCCGTATTGTATGAACTCCTTTTTTTTGAATAGGAATAATGCAAGACTCTGGATTGTGATAATTAACACAGTTTTGTTTTTCACCTAGCCTCATATAAGCAATTGCCAAAAATTTCAGTGACTGAGGACTATCTTTTCCATCCATCTCCTTTTTTCTCTTGATGACACTTTCTAAGATTGCCACAGCCTCAGCCTCTTTTCCAAGCTTCAATAATGCATTTCCTTTATTCAATTCGTTGAATAATTTGAAAAAACCCTCACCAGAACTTTTAATTATTGAGTCATAATAATCGATTTCAGCTTGTGATGCAAATACATTATCACTCACATTATACATATTCTTTCTAGCCTCCAAAATCTTAACCATCTTATCATTGGAATTAGAAAAATAATCACAAGACTGTGTTAAAATAAACACTATAAATAGTAATAATAACTGTTTTATTTTCATGATTAAATATTTTAAATTAGACTAATTTTCTTTAAGCTGTAATACTTATTTAGAAAATTCGTCATTATTATTTAGCTTTATTTCCTATATGAATATTATAAAACTTCCAAACTTCATGAGCCACATTTCTACCTAGTTTAAGTCCTTCAACATTATCTGTCTGAATATGATAGCCTCCCATTACTCTGGAAATTCCTGCCATGTTAGCTGTTTCTGTAAACGTTGGGAATTTTAGAACAACAGGTTTTCCTATGTTATTTGGTTCTGTCATTGACCCTGGAGTATTACAAGTTGCAGACTCTCCAAAAGTATCACTTCCTGTCCATAATTTTAGTGCTTCACCACATCCTCCACTAATTGTACTGTGTCCAGAAACATAACCTGGAAAAGCAGGACATAAAAAAGTATCCGGCGAATAAGGTCTCCAATCCTGCCCTTTCATATCAATATTTCCAAAACCAGGACCACCCCATGCTTTTATATTTTGATCTTTATAATAATGATGAACTAAAGCATAGGGACGAGCAAAATCGTAAAACATTTTTGTATCCCAACACGCTATAAAACAATCCATAGCAGTCACCTGATTATAAAAAAACATTTTTACGTCCTGATCCAAAGTGTGCTTATCACGTCTGGAAACATCTTGGGCAAATTTTAACCAATGTCCAGCTTGTTGTACTGATTTAGGGCCATCACGCATAAATTCTACCAATGCTTTTTGTTCATTAGTAAGATTGTATTGCAAATCAATTAGTTCTTTAACTTCATTTTTGAGTTGTTCTGAATCCAATGCTGGTGGTGGTATAGGACGAAACTGGTCTCCTGATTGTAATCCTACAGGTTTTACTTTGTTCCAAAATGGAGTTGCACAAACTGGCGCAAACTTACCGCCTTTCCCATCTGAAAAATATTTTGGCTGCCAATGACTTACATCAATCATTTCATCTGGAGAATTGACTGGTTTATAATTTACATAGTTAAAATACGGAGTTCCATTGGAACCATTTTCTTCTCCATATTGATTTGATCCGTCATGCTTTCTTGCTTCAATTACTGCTTTTGCCGCTAAATTGCCTATTCCTACTGGCGTATTTGGATCTAGAGATTTATCATTAGGATCCAGTCCAAGTTTAACCATAAAAGCTGTAAACATTTCTTTGTCTGAAAAATAATATTCGCATAATGCATTATACGCTGCATAACTAATAGCAATCTCTTTATTTTTAAGTGTCTGCTCTTTATTAGGCCTTCTTTCTGTATTTTTTAAATATACCGGAATTGCCTTTTGATCATAACGGCTCCAAGCATCAAAAACAGCAACAAATGTCAATCCTAAATAACGAGAAGTCACTGTTGGTCTTGGTTTAAATCTTTCGGTATCATTACCAGTAGCTATTACTGCTATTTCCGACCATTTATAGGCTATATTATTTTCTCCTGATGGTTCTTTACTTTGATTTTTATCCGCTTTAATATACGCAGATACATTCGTTGATAAAGTACAAAATAACAGCACTTTAAACAAAAATTTATAAGTTTTCATGTTGGTAGTTTTATATGGTTTGTTAATAGATTTCTTTTCAATTAGATTAATTGAATGATGTATGTTAATTTTAAATAAGCAAATTCAATCTTAAGCTAAAACTAAAGATGTATCCAGAGCAAGATTGGAGAATCATGCTTATTTATATTTAACACCGAAGGAAATACTATACCATATCGGGAGGAGGATAATTAGTTGTAAGGTATCCTGAAAGAAGGTCTTCTTTTGGATTGTATGAATTTAACGTAACAGCAGAGATTAATTTAGTAGCTGTAATAACTAAATTAGTGCTGTCATTGGGAATATAATCCTGAATAAAGGATTTCATTAATTTTTTACTTGGATTTTCTTTGTTAGAGTTCGTATCAAATAATTGACTGTCAACAATTGTTTTTAAATCCTTGCTCAAAAGCTTTTTATGAGAGTTCTTTAAGCAGTATAATTTTAAAACATTGTTTAGAATTCTTTTCTTAAAAACATGATAGACCTTATTTTCGATCACGAAATCTTCATTAGCATCATCAAAACCTGAATCAACAACATAAGCATAAGGATTAATCTTGATTTCGATTACTTCAAAATTTGAATTATCTGTTTTTTCCATAGCATTCACCCACACTTGCTCTTGTTGTTCAGCAAACATGATATAAAATCCTAAAACATTGTAAAACAATGTTACGATTAAAAAAAGTGATGCAATTTTTTTCATTTATAAATGACTCTTTTAGCTTTTATTGATTATTTAATTATAGAATACAAGCTCAATGGCGCATTATTATTTGCAATTATCAGACATGATTTACCAGCAATTTTTATTTTTTTCATTTGTTTGGCATTTGATGCATTATAAAAATTTAAATCTTTGTAAGGCCTCAAGTTACCTTTGGAATCTCCCAGCAGTATATAACCCACGTTACTGTCGTAGCGTATTGTTTCGACTTCAGACTCATAAATCCCCCCAACACCAATAACATCTTGATAGCTGTCATTATTAATATCTGCAAAGACAAAAGACATTGTTGGACCAATTTGAGCGGTACCCGGTAACTCCTTAAACTCAAATACTCCTTTGCCATTGTTAATAGCGTACCCAGATTTAAATTGATACACTTCTTTATGGTAAGATGCCTGCAATTCTTTTTCCCCATAAATATCAGACATACTGGAAAGTGCAAAGCTTTTAAAAGTTGGTGCTTTCTTGCTCACAAATGAATTTTGCTGTGTGGAGCATTCCTTCCCTCTCACGGGCACCAGATTTCCTTTGTACAGTTTACTCAATACCATATCATAAGTGGCATTGCCATCAAAATTATTTCCATAGATGTGCAATGGTTTCTCAACTGAAGGATGAAATTTATTGTTCCCCCCTAGATTTCCAAAGAAATAATCCAGATCGCCATCATTATCAATATCAGCCTCGGCAACTGTATTCCACCAGCCTTCAGAATTTTTGAACTGCGGAATGCTGGCTTTTTTGAAATGCCCATTTGTGTTTTTCAAAACCGCAATTGGCATCCATTCACCTGCAACAATACAATCCTTGTCTCCATCATTATCATAATCCGAAAAAATAAAATCATTGACGATTCCAATCTTAGAAAACTCTGGTGCTATTGTTGCGGTTACATCTTGGAATATTCCTTTATCATTTCTTAAAAAATAAGATTGAGGAACAAGCGGATATTTTCCTGGTACACAATGACCGCCAACCGCCAAATCCAAATCACCATCCTGATCAAAGTCAATAGCTTTTACGGCTTTGGTACACGAAAACATTTTAGGAAGTCCAGTGCTTTTTACAAACTTTCCATTTTTGGCATTCAAATACAATCGGTCTTGCAATAGTGGACTATTCTCAGATAATTCATATCCGCCGCTAGTTACATACAAATCCAAATATCCGTCATTATTGGCATCAAAAAATAAAGCTCCATTATCTTCAAAACCTTTATCTTTTTCAAAATCTGTTTGAGTTGAAACAATAAATTTTCCCGAATGCTCCTGCAGATAAAGTCTGCCTGATTGTCCTTGGGCTCCGCCAATATAAAAATCATCCAATCCATCCTTATTTACATCACCAACTGCAAGAGCAGGCCCTTGCTGCGATAATTTTTGCGGAAGCAATACTTGTTTAGAAAAATCATTGAACACATTTTCCTGATGAATAAAATCTATTCCTAATCGTAATGGATCAACTTGAGTAAAATTTTTATTATTCTTTACAACAGAAGCCACAGTAGAGGCAGCATCTTTGATATCAAACTCGATAGTTTGATTAGCATCACTATTTTCTGCAATTGAGATTAAACCATTATCCCAAACAATTTCGATTTTATTTATTTTGGATTCATCACCCAAACCAAAATTCAAAACATTTGTTACACAAGACTGGTAACCTCTGTTAGTGTAAAGCTCTTGATATTGTTGCTTTTTATCTGTAAAAACTTTTACTTTTGCCCCAATGGCATTACTGTTTTTACCACTTCCAATTAATTTAATGTTTATAAAATTTCCGACTGAATTATTTTTGTAAATCGACGCTGTTGCCGATATATTATTTACAATTAAATCAAGATCACCGTCATTATCCAAATCTGCATAAGCCACTCCATTAGAATTTACTTTTCGATCCAGTCCCCAAGATTCTGTGGTATTTGTAAACGTTAAATCACCATTATTTTTATAACTGTAATTCGCTAATTTTTCTGAAGGCATCATATTCACGACATCCAAAACAGTCATGTGAATATTTTTATCCAAATTGCTTTTAACCTTTCGAACATAATCCTGATTACTGAAATTACGGTCTATTCCATTTGTAATAAATATGTCCTTGAAACCGTCATTGTCAAAATCTGCAATAAGTGGTCCCCAACTCCAGTCCGTTTTTGAAACGCCTGCCAATTGTCCTATGTCGCTAAACGACCCATTCCCATTATTTAATTGCAATACATTGGCCATATAGGGGCGATTATATCCGGCATTTATAATTTTTTCAAAGCCTTGGGTATTCATACTTGGCATATTCTCTTTACTACGCACATGATCTTCGGCAGACATTTCCAAAACCATCAAATCAGGCAGAAAATCATTATTGATGTCAGCAAAATCAGAGCCCATGCTGTTATAGGAAATATGGCTGAAACGTGAATTTAACTGATTGGAAAAAGTGCCGTCCTGGTTGTTGATGTATAAAAAATCAGGCATTATATAATCATTAGCTACATAAATATCAGGCCAGCCATCATTGTTATAATCTCCAATAGAAGCGCTTAACCCCCAGGCTTTATTAACTAATTTTGCTTGTTCAGTAACATCAGTAAAAACATTTCCGTCATTTCTAAACAAATGATCTGACGTTTCCGGATATTTTTTCTGATTCTCTTTCTTTTCAAGACGTAACGTATTCTTAAAATCAACTCTATGGTTTACTAAATACATATCTAAATCGCCGTCTTTATCATAATCAAAAAAATAGGATTGTATAGAAAAGCCTTTATCATCCAAACCATAAGAAGCGGCTTCCTCCTTGAAAGTGCCGTCTTTTTGATTGATGAACAGTTTATTTCTTCGCAAATTATCGTTATCCAATGACGCCGATTTGCATACATAAATATCCAGCCAGCCATCATTATTGATGTCGACCATTGAAGTACCAGTTGTCCATCCTTCCCCATCTGTTACATTTGCTGATTGGGTAATATCTTCAAACTTAAAATCACCTTTATTGAGATACAGCTTATTCGATTGTTGATTTGACGTAAAGTAAATATCCTGCAAGCCGTCATTATTGATATCACCAATAGCAACACCACCACCATTTAGAGCGTACATATATCGAACACAGTTGAAACTATTGTCTTGTTTTACTTGATTTATAAAATTAATTCCTGATTGTCCGCTGGGAACTAAAGAAAATAATGTTTTTGAATCTGAAGTTTTTTTCTTTGATTGAAAATTATCACAATTGACAAACAGCATAAAAAACACAAGAAACAAGGAAATTTGAATTAAGCGCATATATTTTTTAATAAATAAAATTTAATGAAATCAAGTTTCAATAAATTGTGAAAAACAAATTGTTTTAATGTGTTCTTTGCATTAGCATTTAGATTTATTCTGAAATAATGTACACTGACGAAGCCGTTTTTATTTACTTAAGTAAAAATTTTTTGAATATATTCAAAAAATTTTTAACTCAGAAAGAGCAACAAACGCCATTCATAACCTCTTCCATAAGAGAGACATAATGAATAAAATACTGTATTTGTTTAGAACATATCCTTAGCAATTAAATCACTTTTAAAATAACTTGCAAAACAAGTTTAAACTGATTCTAAGCACTATCTCATTAAATTAGAGATAGTGTCCTAGTATCTAGTAATAATTAATAAAGTTATATTTTCTCGAGCTGGATAAATTGAAAATAAAACAGCGCATTCACATACGCTGTTTTAAAACACAATAACTGACTAACCCAATTTTAAACAAAAACCGTAAAATATATTAATAACCAGGATTTTGATCTTTTGAAGTAATCTTAGAATTAGAGGTAGTCTCTCTATTTGGTATTGGCCATAATTCGTTTTTACCAACTTTAAATCCAGTACCTGCAAGTTCAGTAGCTGCAATACCCCAGCGGATAATATCATCAAATCGAACTTGTTCTCCAGCTAATTCCACTTTACGTTCGTGAATAATAGCTTTGAAAACTGCATCTTTTGAAAGTGTCGTTAATAATAACGGTACACCTGCTCTAGTACGAACTTCATTAATATAACCAATAGCAGTTGCCTGTACTCCTCCAGCTCTTTGGTTTTCACATTCCGCTTTCATAAGCAATACATCTGAATAACGCATAACTTTGAAGTTAATACTTGAATCTTGATTTTCGTCTGTGCGCTTGTAATAGTTTTGGTATTTTTTCCAACCCGCTCTTCTATTTCCTTCAGAAGAAGCAAAATTGGCTGTTGTCATAGTTAGCGTATTATTAAAGTATTTTGATCCTGGCACATAAAAAGTATCTCCAAAACGTTTATCACCTGCCTCATACTCATCTAATAAATCATTTGATGGATAAACATTATACCATCCTAAGTTGCCATATTCCTGACCTCTAAGAGTTGCTTCAGCAACACCAGTTCCAGCAGTATCACTACCCCATTTGTCAGCAGTTCCTAACTTTTCATCATATTCAATCTCAAATATTGATTCTGGTCCATGCTCAGTTTCATCCATAAAGTTGTTATAAAAATTAGACTCTAGGCTAAATCCTGTAACCTTATTAAAAGTAGCCAAAGCTTCATCATACTTTTTTTGATACAATAGCGCTTTTCCTAAATAGGCAAAAGCAGCTTCTTTGGTTGCTCTTCCTTTTTGTTCTACGTTTTTGCTTAATAGATTTTTAGATGCAAAATCAAAATCATCTGTAATCAATTTATAAACTTCCTCTTTAGGGCTTCTGGCAGCACCAGTAGTAGTCTGACCAGTATAAATTGGCAAAGCACCAAAACGAGGCACTAACAGAAAATAATAATAGGCACGTAAAAAATGAGCTTCTGCTAAAAATTTATTCTTTCTTTCTTGCGATAAAACTGTATTTGGCAGCGCATTAATCTTCTCTGTATTATCTAACACAAAATTAGCTTTGGATATTCCTAAATAGCAGGCCTCCCAATAATACTGAATAATATCGCTTCCAGCATCAAAAGAAAAATTAAGGAAAGGCGTTTTGTTACCTTCTAATTGTGGATTTCCTTTATTTTCCTGAGACATATTGTCCAATGCAAAGAAAATATGTCTTGCATAAAGTCCTCTTACTTGCAAGTTTGCATAAGCTGCATTTACACTGGCCTGCACCTGCACTTCATTTTTAAAGTAAGTCTCAGGAGACAACTCATTTGGATTAGTCAATTCTAAATCTTTAGTGTCACATGAATTTATTGCAAAAATTCCGGACATTATAACAATTATATATTTTATTTTTCTCATCATCTTATCTTTTTATATTAAAATGTAACATCAAGTCCAAAAATTACTGATTTCGGCTGAACGTATCTTCCTACGTCGATTCCAGCAGAATTTGAATTACCATCTACACTTGCAATTTCAGGATCTAACCCAGAATATTTAGTAATAGTCACAAGATTTTGCCCACTTACATAGAATCTTATATTAGAAAAATGGTTTTTGAATGAATCTCCAGGCAACGTATACCCTATAGTAATATTCTTTAATCTTGTGAAAGAACCGTCTTCAATATATCGATCACTGGCTTTATTCCAGTTTGTCTCTGCACCACGCGCTCTTGGCAGTGTAGCTGATGGATTGGTAACAACTCCACCTACAACAATTGCTCGATCTAGAACCTCTGTACTCGCGTTAAACAAACGCTGCATAGCAGTTAAATCAAATTTATTCGCGTTAAAAATATCATTTCCATGTACTCCTGATATAAAACAGTTAAAATCAAATTTTTTATATGCTGCTGTAAGATTTAAACCATATGTAAAATCCGGATATGGATTCCCCATATTTATTTTGTCACTATCATTAATTACTTTATCTCCATTACGGTCTACATATCTTACATCACCCGGTTTAATAACAGTTTGACCTGAACCGTAAACAGCATCTACTTCTGCTTGGTTTTGAAAAATTCCATTGGTTTCTAAAGCCCAAAAATAGAACATTGGCTGACCTACTTCAAGCCTTGAGAAACTCTCTAGACCTGCTCTTCCTGATGGCCCTCCCAACAAAGAAGTTACTCCTGGAGCCAAAGCTGTTACTTCGTTTTTGTTAGTACCTAAATTAGCTGCAGCAGACCAGGTAAAATCACCTTCTCTATCATTGTAGCCTAATGTTAATTCATATCCGCTATTCTTCGTAGAGGCAATATTTTGATATTGAAATCCGCTACCCATACCTACAGAAGCAGGAAGGGGGACATTAAAAAGAATATCCTTAGCTGTATTGCTAAAATATTCGATAGAGCCTGTGAATTTTTCATCAAATAAACCAAAATCCAAACCAAAGTTTCTATCTGTCTTAGCCTCCCATTTCAAATTTGGATTAGCTGCACCTCCAGGCGTAACACCTATTCCTGCAGCTCCATTGATTGGGTAAGTGTAATTATTTGATAAAGTAGTACTATATTGATAATCGGCAAAAGCATCATTACCAGTTGTTCCAATACTCGCTCTAAGTTTCAATGTACTAAAAATAGTATTTTCCATAAAACTTTCTTTTGCAATATTCCACCCTAAAGCTGCAGAGTAATAATTTCCATCACGGAAATTACTCCCAAAGCGAGAAGAAGAATCTCTACGTCCTGAAACAGCTAATAAGTATTTATCAGCATAATCGTAATTAATACGAGCTACATAGCCCAAATTATTAAATTCATTACTACTGGATGCCAAGTTAGAAGTCTCATTACTCAACTGATCAACTTCATCAGTAATTGCGTTGCGGCTTCCAGCTGGAAGGTTTTGAGACTTATTTTCAATTTTAGTTATAACTCCTAATATTTCAATATTATGTTTATCAGCAATAACGGTTTTGTATGTTAAACTATTATCAAAAACAATACTTTGACCTTGAGAATTTGTTTCAGCAATTGATGCATATTGTTGATTATGAGTTCCATCAGAGAAGCTAGGAACAAATGTATGATCTTTTGTTGTATAATAATCCAGAGAAACCTGTGATCTAAATTTTAAGCCTTTGTAAATTTCTAATTCAGCAAAAATGTTTCCAATTATAGATAATCCCTTAATTTTTTGATATCCATTATTTGCTACACGTACAGGGTTTTCTGCATCCTGACCATCTGCTGCAGTAGGACCTTGATATCCTCCTTTATTGTTAGCATTATAAACAGGCAAATAAGGAGCCATTTTAATGGCATGCTCCAATAATGCTCTTCCTCCCGCACTACGCTCAGGACTAGTTTTATTAAAAGATACTCCGATATTACTTCCTACAGTTAACTTTCCTACGCTTTGTGTATTACTAGATCTGAAAGAATAACGCTCAAAACCTGTATTAATAAGAGCTCCTTCTTGTTTTAAATATCCAGCAGAATAACGGCTTGTAGAATTCTCCGTACCACTTGAGAAACTCAAATTATAATCTTGCATCAAACCAGTCTGAAATATTTCGTCTTGCCAATCTGTATTTATATTTCCAAATTCAGCAGCTCTAGCCGTTAAATCACTTCCTAAATCCTTAGCATACTGAAGATATTGCTGCGTATTTAAAACATCATATCTTTTAGTAACGGATTGAAAACCTGTGTAAGTATTAAAAGCTAATTGTCCTACGCCTTTTTTTCCTTTTTTCGTAGTTACCATAATTACTCCATTAAATGCTTTCGCACCGTATAAAGCTGTTGTGGAAGCATCTTTTAAAACCGACATGGATTCAATATCATTAGGATTTAGTCCAGACAAGTT
Source organism: Flavobacterium sp. P3_A6 (assembly GCF_056403035.1). Taxonomy (NCBI): domain Bacteria; kingdom Pseudomonadati; phylum Bacteroidota; class Flavobacteriia; order Flavobacteriales; family Flavobacteriaceae; genus Flavobacterium; species Flavobacterium sp. P3_A6. The sequence continues at coordinate 49,038 of NZ_JBFUGG010000029.1, forward strand.
ACCTACCAAAACGCCGTCAACAACGTATAAAGGATTACTATTATTCATTGTAGACATACCACGAATTTTAACTGAAGGACTTGAACCCGGCGCACCGTTAACAACGCTAACTCCAGCTGCTCTACCCTGCAAAGCTGTTTCTGCATTAGTAATTGGTACAGCTACAATATCTTTAGCTCCTACCACCGCAATTGCCCCTGTAACTTTGCTTCTCTTTTGAGATCCATATGCAACAACAACAACTTCTTTTAAATCTTGAGAAGAATCCTGTAATGTAATATTAATTGAAGTATTACTTCCAACGGTAACAACTTGGGACGCCATACCTATAAATGTAAATACTAATTTATTATTGGATGCAGCATTAATTGAATATTTTCCATCAAAATCTGTAACTGCTTCTCCAGACTCACCCTGAACTTTAACACTTACACCGCTTAAAGGAAGACCCGATTTATCTGAAACAACACCCTGTATTGTTTTGGTTTGAGAAAAGACAGCCTGCCCACAAAAAAACAGCAGTGCAAGAATTGCGAATTTCATTTTTAATTTCATAGTTTGATTGGTTTAATTTTAAAATTGGTTATTTTATTATTTGACATTCTTCAAATATTAAATGGTAGTTATGTAAAATCTTTGTTTTTCATTTAAGTTAATTTGGTTAATAATTGCTTGATATTGATTTTTAGAATGCTTTTCTGTATTTTTAAATTATTTAGTTTATGCCAAAATTTATTATTCAGAAATGAAAGTTTTGAATATCATTAAGCTTCAGAATTTACTCACCGATTCAAATTTCATGAAATCATAATATTTATAAAAACTTTAACAAATTTATTCTGTTTACCCGTTGTTGTAATATAACAAATGAAGCATCATACAATACAGATGTTGCAAAAACCACTAAAAACATCAATAATTACAGGATACTGAGTTAATTTATTGAACAATCAAAAAATACATTATCAATAAAATATTTTTAGTTATTTTTTGTTATCAAAAAAATAAATGTTAAAATTTTAAACATACTGATAAGCAAAATTTTGATCTAAAATTTCGGATAAGAAACCAAAAGGGCTCATTCTTAAAAAATGCTCAAAAAAGGGAAAGTTTATTTACAATCTTTGAAGTAATTATTCATGATTGATCGTTTGTAATCACAAAAGAGGGCTTTATTTTTGGAATAATAATTGACCTCCTGCTTATTATTAATGAAATGATAAGCAGATGGGCTCAATTAAAAGCATTTTGTATTACAATACGAAAAGAGATAGTGAAAGCATTGAAAATGTTCCCAGCAAACCGGAATAAGGATATTAAAACTAAAGAGCTTATATTTTCTTCCCATCTGTAGGCAAGTAACCAAATCTTAATTTAAAGCATTTGGTGAAATATGAAGACGACGAAAAACCAACCTCATAGCTAATCTCATTAATATTTTCACCGCCTTGTTCAATTAACTGTCTGGCTTTTTCTAACCTGACATTCCTAATGAATTCATTTACAGACAAACCCGTCAGTGTTTTTATTTTTCTGTACAATTGGCTTCTGCTTAAGAAAACAATAGACGCTAACCGCTCAACGCTAAGTTCGGGCTCGCTAATGTTCTCATGAATATAATTTAATGCCTTTTGCATAAAATCATTATCAATCGTTGTAGTTTTCTGCTGTGCTTTTTTAGTTATGCCACCATAAAACTTATTAAAAATAATTTGCCTGCTGTTTATTAATTGGGCGAGGCTTGATTTCAGGATTTCCATATTAAACGGCTTGCTCAAATACAAATCTGCCCCCGAATCTATGCCTTCCAATCGGTCTTTTACTAATGCTTTTGCAGAAAGCATCAACAAAGGAATATGAGCTGTTTTAATATTTCCTTTTATTTTTTTACACATTTCCAGACCATCTATAACAGGCATAATGACATCTGTAATAATCAAATCCGGCAACTTTTGCACTGCCAAATCATATCCTTTTTGCCCATTTTCGGCTACAATGACCTTATATTCTTTTTTAAGTTCTTCTTTTAAATAACTTCTTAAATCCGAATTGTCTTCTACAATCAGTACTGTGTGCGTTTTATCTGAATTCAGCTCACTATGTTGCAATTCCAAATTGTCGTCCAATGATACCTGATCCTTTAAACTATTTTTACCTTCCAAATCCGGTTTGTATTCTTCTTTTGCAAATTCATCTGCTTCAAAAAAATCTTTCCCCAAAGGAAAAATAATTTTAAAGCATGTTTTTTCGCCTAAAACACTGTCCACTTCAATTTTTCCTTTGTTTAACTCAATAAATTCTTTGACAACTTCCAAACCTATGCCGGTACTTCCATAATAAGTCTTATTTAGATTATTTACCTGATAAAACCTCTCAAATATTCTTTTGATTTCTTTTTTATCTAATCCGGATCCAGTGTCTTCAATAGTAATTTCATAACTTTTAACTTCCTTATCGCCATTAATCAAAGGGAAATAAATAAGTTTATTATTTTCTTTGATTCTTACTTTTATACTTCCGTAATCTGGCGTAACCTTAAAGGCATTAGACACAATATTAAAAATTATTTTTTCCAGCATTTTTGGATCAATCCAATCATTTAATTTTTTAAGCGGAGAAGAAAACGATAAATCAATTTTGCGAAAATTAGCTTCCTCTTCAAAATGACTCAAAATATCTTTTACAAAACTGATTATCTCTATCTCCTGAACCTGTAGCTGTACCTGATTAAACTGCAGTTTTCTAAAATCCATCAGCTCATTAATCAGTCTTGATAATAAATCCGAACTTTTATGAATTACCTTCAATTTGTTTAAAACTTCAGTATTTAAATTATATACATTATTCCTCAGCAAATCATCCAAAGGATTCATTATCAAAGTCAAAGGTGTTCTGAATTCGTGAGAGATATTGGTAAAAAACTGCAGTTTTTTATTGTTCAGCTTTTCGATTTGAATCCGCTTGTCTCTTTCAAAACTAATCGCCTGTTTTGCCTTAAATTTATTCTGATAGTAAATAATTATATAATAAGTTCCCAAAACTGCAATTACTAAATACAAAAAATAAGCCCAATATGTTCTCCACCATGGAGCCAGAATTGTGATTTTCAATTCCAATGGCTTTTGACTCCAAGAGCCTCCCCGATTTGCTGATTTCACTTTAAAAACATAATCGCCTGAAGCAAGATTGGTGTAGGTTGCAATACGTTTATTCCCTACATAATTCCATTTTTTTTCAAATCCTTCCAGATAATAGGCATATTCATTTTTACCAGGATAGGAATAATTAATACCAACATATTCTATTGTAAAAACTGACTGGTTATGATTTAAAGTAATGCTTTTTGTTTCGGAAATGACTTTTTGTAATGGAGAATCGGCTGTGGCAGGTACAACCGAAGTATTAAACAGCTTAAAATCTTTAAAATAAAGCAGAGGCTGTTTGATGCTTTTGGACATTTGTTTGGGATCAAAGTAATTTATCCCTTCATAGCTTCCAAAATAAATAATTCCCTTTTCATCTTTTAAAACTGAATTATTGTTAAAGTCATTGACTAATAACCCGTCTTCAGTATTAAAATTATAAAATTTATTGTTTTTCAAATCCAGTTTTGTGATTCCAGATCTGCCGCTTACCCAAATTGAACCGTAATTATCCTCAGTTATAGAACATACTGATTTTTCTTTAGCAGATTGAATACCATTATACCAAGATACTTTTTTTGTTTTTTTATTATAATTAAAAAGCCCTGATCCATCTGTTCCAATCCAAATTAATTTGTTTTTGGTTTCGAAAATAGACAGTATTGTATGTGTCCTGATACTATTTAAAATTTTGGACATTTTATGCTTGACAGAAAATACATCGAACGTGTTCCCTTTTTTATTTACACCATAAAGCCCTCTTGTAGTTCCCACCCAAATAATATCATCTGAATCAACAAATACTTTGCGTACAAGGGAAAAAGTAAGGAAATGATCCCGAAATGGCTTAGAATTACATTGAAAAAAGGTCTTTTTTGAAGGATCAAAATAGCTTAGCCCTCGTTCAAATGTTCCTATCCAAATATTTCCTTTTGAATCCTCTGCAAAACTCAAAACCCGATTCGAGCTAAGTCCTTTTGTATTTTGAGTGTTATAATTAATAAAGCTTCTGGTTCCTTTTTTTAAGAAAAAAATCCCCTCATTCCAAACAGCCAACCATACATTTTGCTTGCTGTCAAAAAACACTTCCTGCACATTATTGTTTTTCAAACCCGAAATGAAAGAACTGTCATGACTGTTGATATGTATAATTTTTTTAGTCTTGGGATCAAAAACATCAACCCCTCCGCCTTCCATACTTATCCATAGCTTTCCCGAAAAATCCTTAGCAATTGATGTAACCGAACTTGTCTGTAAAGAATTTACATTATTCAATAAACTTTCGATTGAATTAAACTGTCCCGATAATTTATCAAAAATACAAACACCTTTATTATAATATCCCAGCCAAATTCTATTGTCATTATCCTTCAACAAAGACCATATGGAATTTGATTTCAAGCCGTTTTTTTCAAACTTATTCGGTAAATACTTTTTTATTATTGTTCCTGAATTATTCAGCAAAAAAAGTCCGTCATTTTCAGTAGCGCAAAGAATATTTTTTGCATCTACGGCAATAATAGAAAAGATTCTTTTATTTGTAATTGAGATTTTTTTCTGTTGATAGCCGCTCCTGTTTTCGACAACTTTAATTAGGCCGTTATCTGTAGTGCCAATCCATAAATTATCATTGCTTTCAAAAAATAAAGATTCTAATGAATCCGTAATTTCCGATTTAGAATTATCACTTTCAACAAATGATACTTGCTTTATAAAATTCCTTTTGCTGTCAAAATACTTCAATCCAAAATTTGTAGCAACAAATACTTTTCCTTGTTTATTCTTTGCAAGGCCTCGAATAAATAAATCAATATTTGAAGGAATATTGGATTTAACTGCTGTTAATTGAAATGTCTTCAGGTCTAGTTTCAAAAGACCGTATTGTTCAGTCCCAATTAATAAATACCCCTCATTATTTTCAATTAAACTCCTGACAGTAACTATAGTATCTCTATTGATTTTAAGAGCTTTTTTTAAATCTATAGTATCAAATCTATTTAAATCTCTATCATACAAACACAAACCCTCCTCTGTACCTACCCATAATCTGTTTTGAGAGTCAACATAAGTAGTGTAAATAAGGTTGCTGTTTATGGATTTCGGAGTATTCCAATTGGATTCGTAAACGACATAATTTATTCCATCATATTTATACAGCCCCGCACCGTTTGTTCCTATCCAAATATATCCTTTTTTGTCTTGAACAATAGACCAAACTCCCCGTTTAGAAATACCTTCTTTTATAGACCGAAATTGAAAATTTTCGAAGTCGCTTTGTGAGTAAGAGATCATCACAAAAAATAAACAGCACACAAGAAATATATTTTTTTCTATTTTTAGCATTTTGTAAATTATTAAAAAGTAAGATTTTTTTTAAATATATAAAATATAAAAACATTAACTCACAAAAATGAAAAATATGAATATTTTTCATACAAAATATCAAATTACTAATACCTTTTTACTAGGCTCTTTATTTTTTAGTGATAAAAGGTCATAACATGGTCATTAGTTTTAATAATGGGACATGCTCAAAACAAATTCTGTTTATTATAAGTATTTAAGTTTAAATTCAAAAAGTATGCAACTCATTATTATTTTTTTGAGTATTCAAAATACCAGACTGTACTGTAATTACAAAAATTCGTGCTAACCCTTTCTATCATAAGGATCTAAAGTAACAATTGAACCGTCTGCCAAATACTCTATTTTGGCAGCTTTCATGCTCCGCAGATGCGTTACTCCTTTGGAAAGACTCGAATCATGGTAAAACAGGTACCAGTCATTATCCACTTTGCATATCGAATGATGCGTCGTCCAGCCCACAACAGGATTCAGAATCCGTCCCTGATACACAAACGGCCCGTATGGACTCTCTCCAATGGCATAGCAGATAAAATGCGTATCGCCTGTGGAGTACGAAAAATAATACTTACCGTTGTATTTATGAACCCATGAAGCTTCAAAGAAACGGCGGTCATTGTCTCCTGCCAGCAATACTTCGCCGTTTTCGTCCAGAATCTGGATTTCTCTTGGCTCTTCGTCAAACTCCAGCATATCCTCTCTAAGCCTTGCAACTATAGGTCCTAATGCCGGTTCTTGTTCCAATGGCTCTTCGTTTGTGGAATTGTATTGGTTGTTGCGGTATTTTTGAAGCTGACCGCCCCAGATGCCGCCAAAATAAATATAATGTGTACCGTCCTCATCTTCAAAAACTGCCGGGTCGATGCTGTAGCTTCCTTTAATGGCTTCTTTTTCTGCAGTAAAAGGGCCTTCCGGGGAATCACCCACGGCAACGCCAATCTGGAAAATGCCGTCGGGACGCTTTGCCGGGAAATACAGATAGTACTTTCCGTTTTTATGCGCAGCATCGGGAGCCCACATCTGCTTTTCTGCCCAGGCTACATCAGCTACATGCAGGGCAACGCCATTGTCAACTGTTTCCGACGTTATGCTTTCCATTGAAAACACATGGTAGTCTTCCATCCCAAAATGGTCTCCGTTGTCATTAAACGGAATTCC
>NZ_JBFUGG010000030.1:0-47830 GCF_056403035.1 Flavobacterium sp. P3_A6
ATTGATTGATTGATTGATTGATTGATTGATGATTGATTGATTGATTGATTGATTGATTGATTGATTGATTGATTGATTGATTGATTGATTGATTGATTGATTGATTGATTGATTGATTGATTGATTGATTGATTGATTGATTGATTGATTGATTGATTGATTGATTGATTGATTGATTGATTGATTTTGTTTTAGTACATAACAAACCTACAACTATATTTTTAGTTTACAAACTATAAATGTAGTTATTTAACTAAAAATTTAGTTTTGTACTGGTTTTATTGATATTAAAGCAAATATTAGGCACATAATAAAATGATTTTCACATATTAAATCCTTGAAACATTTTGATCTGTAACAATTTCAGCTTGTAGTTTAGTTTGAAGGTTATTATCTATAAAAGCTGCTTTAATACACAATTGTTGAGGTTTAGAAGCAAACTACTGTAGTAGTGCGTATAGCTCCGACCGCTGATAGGGAAAAGGGCAGTGCACACGGAACTAGCCCTTTTTTTGCCCATACAAGCATCAGAAAACGGATGAAATAATGATTCTTTTGGAATTATTTTTGTGTGTTGTGAATCATTTTGTTGAGCCAAAAACAGCAAAGTAAAGATAGAGCACCCAAAGTTCCCATAACAAACCAATTGACTTGATAGTTATAGTGAGCAATAATTTCCAGACCCGTTTTTGAACTGACAATATGCGCCAGACTGAAACTCATGGTGTAAAATCCCATATATCGTCCTTCCTGACCTTTTGGTGCTCGGTTGAGGGCAACGGCATTGACAAAAGGGAACGAAAAGATTTCTCCAAAAGTGAGGAATATGATGCTGATGGAGAGTATGCCTACCCAAGAATCGAGTAACAAAATGTAATATCCAAGCGTAATGAATAGTGATCCAATTGCTATACTCTTTATTTTGTTGGTTTTTTTTCTTTCCAGCATGCTTACTATTGGCATTTCTAAAAGGAAAACTAACAGCCCGTTGATCGAAAGAAGCATTCCGGTTTGGAATTCGCTTAGACCGAATTTTTCATTATGATATAAAGGTATAGTAGAAAAAATTTGCAGAAAAACCATGAAAGTTATAAAACTGATAAAGAGCAGTAACCAAAAAGCTTTGTCTTTGTAAATGGATTTTGGAATGCTTGATACTGTATTATCGGATGTATTTATTGGGATTTTCTTTTTTTCTTTAATACACAAAGCAAATATCAGAATTGAGATGATGCAGGTGCTTCCATCGACCCAAAACAGGCCTTGATACCCCATTCCCAAAATAATTAATCCACCCAAAGCTGGGCCGGCTGTAAAGCCTAGATTTACGGCTAAGCGAACTAAAGACAGCGCACGAACTCGGTTTTCGGGTTTGGCATACACGCTTAGCGATACAAACATGGCTGGACGAAACATATCGGAAATTGCCATAATGATGAACATTCCAAAGCATAATCCCCAAAAGCTTGTAATATACTGCAGCAGAATAAATAGAATTCCGCTCGTAAAAAGACTAAAAATCATGATTTTATAAAACCCGATTTTATCGCTCAGTTTGCCTCCAATCCACGAGCCTAGCATGGAACCCAATCCAAAAGCAACCATAATCCATCCCACTTCACCGTAGCTGAAATTCAAATCTTCCTTTAAATATTTGGATAAAAAAGGCAGAACCATTGTTCCTGCTCTGTTGATAAAAGTGATCAGGGCAAGTATCCAAACTTCGCGTGTGAAGCCTTTGAAATTATTAATGTAACGACCGATGGCTGTTTTGAGCATGTAGTAAATTCTTATTTATTGCAAATCTACAAAGTTTTTTGGGAGCTATTTCCAGCTATTCGCTGCAATATTTTATTTAAAAAAAAATAAAAAGATTTTCACTGCAAATGAAGTTCACTGAACTCCCATGAAAATAAATGTTAAGTAAGTAATCTGGGCTAGGGCATTCGTTTTATTAAATAGGCTATTTTTTAAAAGAAGCGCAATGTGATTAAATTAAATTTTTTCTCACAAAGTAGCTAAGGTGAAAAGTTTAAAACTGTATTGTTCGCACTTCTGCGTCTTTGCGAGAAGCTGATTCTACAAAATTCTAGCGTGAATATTAGGGTCGGTATGAAAAACGATTGGCTACTAAAACATAAACTTTGCGGCTACGTAACTTTAAACTATTTTTGCATAAAATTTAAATTAATATGAGAGTTGTACCGACTTTGGTTCTGCTGATGCTGTTCAATTTTGGCTTTGGCCAAGAAAAATTTGATGTTACTGTTGTAGAAAAATTCCAAAAAGATCTCAATACCGAATATGCAGATGCAAAGACAAGCCCTTTGACTGCTGATGATTTGGCAAAATTTAAGTCATTAGATTTTTATCCAATAAATGAAAAAGCTTTTGTTGTAGCTCAATTCATTAGAACTAAGAACGAAAAACCATTTGGAATGCAGACTTCAACTGCCAGAAAACCAATATACGTAAAATATGGAGAGGCACATTTTCAGCTGGAAGGAAAAGAGCTTAAACTGAATATTTACCGCAACATTGAGCTTTCAAAAAAAGAGGAATACAAGGATTATTTGTTTTTGCCTTTCTCAGATTTAACTTCGGGTAAAGAGAGTTATATTGGCGGGAAATATATTGATTTGAAAATTCCATCAAGTAACACGATTGTGATTGATTTTAATTTATCATACAATCCGTATTGTGCTTACAATCATAAATATTCGTGTCCAAAAGTGCCTTTGGAAAACGATTTGACTATCGAAATAAAAGCGGGTGTAAAGAAATTTCATGATTAATGAGGTTTTTTAATTTACATACTCACAAATTTACGAATCAGGAAACTGTTTTGGAACTCGTCAATCAATATCCTCAGGAATTTGACGCTTCAATTGCGTATTATTCGATTGGTATTCATCCGTGGTATATCAATGAGGAAAAATTGGAACTCGATCTGCAGATTATTGAAAGTAAACTGCAGGAGAAAAATTGTCTCGCTCTTGGCGAATGCGGATTAGACAAACGTATTGAAAAGCCGCTGGAGTTACAGCAAATGGTTTTCGAAAAGCAATTGCTTTTGGCGCAAAAACACAATAAACCAGTTGTGGTACATTGTGTGGCCGCTTTTCAAGAGGTAATTGCTGCCAAGAAACGGTTGAAAATTACCGTTCCAATGCTGATTCACGGATTTTCGAAGAATAAACAAGTGGCCAAGGAATTGATCGATAACGGATTTTATATTTCGTTTGGGAAATATTTATTGCATAATCCAGAACTTGAAACTGTTTTTCTAAGCATTCCTAATGATCGATTTTTTTTGGAAACCGATACAATAGAAGAAGGGATCGAAGCTGTATATGATTTGGCCTCCCGATATAAAAAGTGGAGTATGGATGAACTCAAACAACAAATAAACAGTAATTTTGCAACCGTTTTTAAAAAACATCTTTAACGATGGGTTTAGATTATGGATTTTGTGCAATGAAAAGATTGAGAAGTTAAACCTTAAAACAGATAACTAAAGTCTGAATAGGGACTACAAACAAAAATAAAATACATTTGATATGGCAGAGTGGACAGAAAGAGCCGAATTATTATTTAAAAAAGAAGGATTACAAAAATTACAGGATGCCCATGTAATGGTTGTTGGTCTTGGAGGAGTAGGTTCCTTTGCGGCAGAATTTTTGGCAAGGGCAGGAGTGGGAACGATGACAATTGTAGATGGAGATGTAGTGGATATTACCAATATAAACAGGCAATTACCGGCATTGCACTCTACTGTGGGAGAACCCAAAGTGACTATTGTAGGAGACCGTTTGATGGATATTAATCCTGAGTTGAAACTGATCAGAGTAAAAGAATTTCTTTCGCCAGAACGTGCTTATGAAATTGTTTCTAATGAATATGACTATGTTTTAGACTGCATTGACAGTGTTACTCCAAAATTAAATCTGATTATTTCGGCTAAAAGAAAAAAAATCCGAATCATAAGCAGTATGGGAGCTGGCGGAAAAATGGAAGCTTCTAAAGTGAAAGTAACTGATATTGCCAAAACCGTAAATTGCCATTTGGCTAAAACGATCAGAAAGCGCTTGAAAAAAGAGAAGATTAATAAAGTCAAAGTAGTTTTTTCTTCTGAAATTCAAGATGAATGCAGTTTGCGCATGACAGATGGTTCTAATTTTAAAAAATCTTTTTACGGAACTAACAGCTATATGCCAGGATTATTCGGACTTCATGCTGCAGAAACAGTTATACGATATTTGCTTAAAAAAGAGTAAAAGTATAGGAGTTTAAAATTGTTTAAACGACTTTGAACAGAATTAACCAATTTAAATAAAACTATAAACAAAATGCTTAGTTTAATAGAAACTCGGCATCTTAGAAATTCAAAAAAAGAATGATACAAACCGTAATTTTCGATATGGATGGTGTGATTGTTGATACAGAACTAGTGCACCGTTATGCTTATTTTAAACAATTTGGTGAACTCAATATTGAAGTTCCCGAAGAAATGTACACTTCATTTACAGGATTGTCAACCCGCAATACTTTTCAAAAATTAAAAGATCATTATCAGTTAGAACAGGAAGTAGAAGATCTGATTTTTAGAAAAAGATCTATTTTCAATGATGCTTTTGACAGCAAAGAAGATTTGGCTTTATTGGATGGTGTAGAAAATTTAATTAAAGATTTTTATCAAAATGGAATGCAGCTTATTGTTGCTTCATCGGCATCAAAAGTGACGATTGACAGAGTTTTTCGCCGTTTTGGTTTACACCAATATTTTACACATATTGTAAGTGGCGAAGATTTTCCAAAATCTAAACCGCATCCAGCAATTTTCCTGCATGCGGCTTCTTTGTCAATTGCGCCAAAAGAAGACTGTATTGTTATTGAAGACAGCACTAATGGGGTGAAAGCGGCAAAAGCCGCAGACATTTTTTGTGTGGGCTATAATAGTCTCCATTCAAAAGATCAGGATTTAACATTGGCAGATGTAGTTGTTAATCATTTTGATGAATTGAATTACAAAATTGTATCACAATACTAATTTTGAATTAAGGAAATATTAACATCATTGATTTTCCGAATTTGTAAATTTGAGCACAAACAAAAAAAACACATATGAAAAAGATTCTTATTGCTTTCGCTTTTATAATAGCGCCATTAATTGCCGAGGCTCAGTTAAAAACGCCTCAAGCCAGTCCAAAAGCTACGGTTTTTCAAACTGTTGGATTGACGGATGTAGAAATTGTGTATTGCAGGCCTGCTGCCAGAGGCAGAGCTGTTTTTGGTAATTTGGTTCCTTTTGGAAAAATTTGGAGAACTGGGGCTAATGAAAATACTACAATCTCTTTTAGTGAAGATGTTGTAATCGATGGCAAAACTTTACCAAAAGGGAAATATGCTTTATATACAATTCCAAAAATTGAAAGTTGGGAAGTGATTTTTTATTCAACCACAAACAATTGGGGAAATCCTGAAGTATGGAATGAAGCAAATGTTGTATTGAGGACTACTGTAAAGGAAGAAGCATTGTCAAAACCAGTTGAATCTTTCACAATTGGTATTGGTAATATAACTGCTGATGCTGCTGACCTGGATATGGCTTGGGAAAATTCGTCTGTTTCAATGAAATTTATAGTTCCTACACAAAAGGAAGTATTAGCAAATATTGAAAAAGTACTGGCAGGTCCGACATCTGCTGATTATTTTTCGGCTGCGCAATATCTTTATCAATCGAATGGTGATAATGCAAAAGCATTGTCTTATATGGATAAAGCTATGGAAATGAGTACAGAGAAACCCTATTGGTACACTCGTTTAAAATCATTGATCCAGGCCAGAGCCGGAGACAAAAAAGGCGCTATTGAAACTGCAAATCTTTCTCTTACGGCGGCAGAAACTGCAAAAAATCAGGATTATGTAAAAATGAACAGAGAAAGTATTGCTGAGTGGAGTAAAAAATAAATACATTCTTGTAGAGATCACTGCAGTGCATCTCACATGTTTAAATCATAAAAAAACCGATTCATAAAATTTTATGAATCGGTTTTTTTTGACAAACTGTTTTTTTATTGTTCAAATGTTAATTTACGCTTGTACATAAAGTTTTTAAGGAAAGCGAATAATCAGGATTTAGAGGTTCATTGGTTTGTGCAAGCCTTTGAGAACCTGTATTTGCAGGACAGGCAATATCATTGGTGGCATCATAAATAAGGTTTTTTCCGTTTAAGCTAATGATGAGTTGTTTTGGAACATAAATTTGAACCTTTGTAATCGAATATCCAGAAGGAATATATCGAACATAATATCCATCAGGGTGCAAAGTCCATATTCCGCTTGGGTAATCGGTTCTTGGTGGTGCAATTCCAGCAAGAATTGCATATTTTTCCATTTCCTGATATGTGTAATTGCCAGAAGTGATTAAACCGCGAATGTTGTTTTCTGCTTCAAAGACAGCTTGTACACTTTCGGGCAGTTTTGTTTTGGCTTGATTGATAATTTCATCGGGTAAAAATCCAAGCGCGCCATCTTCCAGTTGTGTTAATTGTTTTTTGGTGAGCAGTGTTACAGCAGTTAGTTTTATCTCAGTGCTAAAATCGATGAATTTTGTTTTGGCAATTATTGCCCATAATAAAACTTGAATTTTATGCTGGTCTATTTCGGGATGATTTTCAGCACTTTTTAATATTGCGGCAACAATTTCTTTTTTGGAACCGTTGGTAGGAGCATACATATAGCCATCTCCTTTGGAAGGGGCAAATGTTCCTGCATGCAGACAATAACTTTTATTGGTCATTTCATAATAACCCGCACAAAGTATAAAACCTCCAGCAGGTGCTTTTGGCAATAAATATAATGGCTGTGCAGCTTCTAATTTGAAAAAATCCGGCATTTGTGAACCTTCCTTGTTTACGTTTTCAAAAGAGGTTGTTATGGCTGCTGGTTTTTTGAATAGTTTATCAAGGCCTAAGGTTGAAGATCCAAGTTTTAATAAATCGGTTGAAATGCCAAATTGAGCATACGTGCTATTGCTGCATAACATTTGAAATAATAAGGTAAAGCAAAAAAGTTTTAATGATTTCATTTCTAAATGGATTAGTTATAATTTCTAGCTCCAAATGTATTTTTTTAAAATTATATTTTAATGCTGTTTGTATTATTTTTTTTATAAACATTCCTAATAGAATGTTGTAATGTGCAAAGGATGCGCATTGCAGTAGAGATGCACAACAGTGCATCTCTACAAACAATTGTATAAAAATTCTGAATCAATTGTCAATAATACTGCTGCAAATGATTTTATGAAGTTACATTGTCTGTTAATAGAGTTTGCTCTTCATCCTTAAAGACAGTTATTTGAAATGAGTAAGATAATATGATGGTGAGTAATGCGCCAATGAAATTGAGCCATAAATAGCCAAGTTTTTCTGTTCCGCTGGGATAAATAAAGTTGGTAAAATAGTATATGATAAAAATAGCAATTTGACTAATTACAGCACCGTAAAAGATAGATTTTCCCTGAATTTTCCGAATGTAAAAGCCAACAAGAAAAATTCCCAAAACGGTTCCGTAAAAAATAGAGCCTATAATGTTTACCAATTGAATTAAATTCTCAAAAAGTGTAGCAATGCAAGCAAATCCGATTGCGATAATTCCCCACATAAGCGTAAAGAGTTTAGATATATTCAGATAATGCTTTTCACTTTTTTCTTCTTTAACATTACGTTTGTAAATATCAATAGCAGTTGTTGAAGCCAGTGCATTAAGCCCCGAAGCTGTTGAAGACATTGCTGCCGAAATAATTACGGCCAGCAATAAACCAATAAGCCCTTTGGGTAAATAGTGAAGTATAAAATAGAAAAAAACATAATCCTTATCGTTGGTTTCGGCTTTGTTATCGGCTTTCGAAATAATTTCGCGGGCTTGTGCTCTTAATTCTTTCTCTTTGAGAGCCAGATCAACTAACTCTTTTCGAAGGGTTGGATTGTCATAATCCTGATTGAGCTGGTCGATGTACAGCAAATTGACTACTTTTTCATCTTCAGACAATTTATCTAAATCCTTTTGCAGTTTTTGATATTCATTCTTGTATTTTGAGTTTTCGACAGCGATTTTATTGTTTGGATTAAAGTTTATTGGAGTTCCGTTAAATTGAAAAAAGACAAAAACCATTACGCCAGTGAGCAAAATCAAAAATTGCATAGGTACTTTTAAAAGGCCATTCATAATTAATCCCATTTGGCTTTCTCGTACAGATTTTCCCGATAAATAACGGCCTACTTGTGATTGATCTGTTCCAAAATAAGCTAATGCCAAAAAAAAGCCACCAGTGATTCCACTCCAAAAAGTATATTTTTCATCCAAGTCAAAGGAGAAATTTACGATATTCATTTTTTGATTGGCACCGGCAATATGCAGGGCATTGTCAAATGTCATGTCATTGGGCAAATAATCTAGAATAAGAAAAAAAGTAATCAACATCCCAGATAAAATCACAAACATTTGTTGCTTTTGAGTAACATTTACTGCTTTGGTTCCTCCCGAAAATGTATAAATAATAACCAAAATACCAATAATGATATTCATGTAGGTAAGGTCCCATCCCAATAATGCAGATAAAATGATAGAAGGAGCATAAATAGTAATTCCAGTTCCTAAACCTCTTTGAACCAAAAATAAAATGGCAGCTAATGAACGAGTTTTTGGGTCAAATCTTTTTTCTAAATATTCATAAGCAGTATAGACCTTGTATTTATGATAAATGGGAATAAAAGTAACGCAGATTATTACCATTGCGATAGGTAATCCAAAATAGAATTGTACAAATCCCATTCCATCATGGTAAGCCTGCCCTGGTGTGGAAAGAAAAGTAATGGCACTCGCTTGGGTAGCCATCACAGAAAGTCCAACAGTAAACCAAGGTGTTTCATTGTTACCCAGAATATAATCTTCAACATTTTTGCTGCCTCGGGTTTTCCAAGCTCCATAAATTACAATAAACAATAGTGTTATTATCAGTACAATCCAGTCAAATAATTGCATAGCTTAAGAGTATAATTTCATAATTAAATAGAAAATAATGATAAACAAGGCATTGGCTATCAGAACGAGTGTGTAGCTTTTTGACCAAATTTTAGGGTTTTTTGGATCCATGTTATTGTTTTATTTTTTGATTGGGAATGCTTACCGAAGGTTTAATAGAAATCAGGTTTGATAATAATTTATAGGCTCCTGAAACACCTTCCGGCAATTCTCTAAAAAGGCTTAATCCGGTATAAATATAATTTCCTTTTCCGTAAGGAGCAATCAATAATGCACCATTTTTAGGGCTTTCTCCTTTGTCATTTGATGATAGGATTGGAGTAAAGGCTTTATCAAATTCTTTTGGATAATACAGTCCCTGTTCTTGTTTCCAGCCTTTGAAATCATTTTGCGTAATCGTATTAGGATAATTCATTGCTGGATGATTAGGTGCAAGAAAGCGGACTTCAGCATTTTCTTCTGTAACTCTGTCTCTTGAAATTTTCAGAGGATAAGGAGCAATATTAGATGTAACCAAATCATCGGCGGTGTTGTATTGCACAATCATTGTTCTGCCGCTTTTTACAAAATCAAATAAAATATCCTGTTTGTTTGCCAATGCTTGAACTGTATTATAAGCTCGCACACCTGTCATGACAACATCAAATGAATCAAGCTTTTCAGGAGTTATTTCTTCTGGTTTTAGCAGTGTCACTTTATAGCCCATTTGTGTTAGGCTCTTAGGGACTTCATCACCCGCTCCCATGATATAGGCGATTTTTTCTTCATTCGTTTTCAAATCCAACCGAATGCATTTTACTTCAGAAGTTTTTAAAATCTGCTGTTTTGTAATATGGTCATAATTGATGTTAATTTGCTCTTTATCATATGGAACGTCATCAACAGTGGCGATGCTTTTTCCAACAATTTCACTCATTTGCGAAGGAGGCGTAACCTCAAAATATACGGTTTGTTCCATTCCTTTTTTGTCCAATTGAAAAGAAATAGATGCCGGTGAAATTTTCCAGTCTTTGGACAGATCCAGTTTTAAATTTCCCTTGATGTCATTTTTTCCGGCTTTAATGGTGATGCCTACATATTTAGGTTTGGCATTGGGAAAAAGTAATACTTTATCTTGAATAGCAGTAGTCACAATTGGAACAATATCTAAAAAATTATACATTTCTCCTTTTACATCATCGTTGTATTTGTAAACAACTGTTCTTTCGAATGGGATTTCTGTACCATCAATTTTTACGTTGAAAATAACTTTAGTCTCCCGAATAATATCAGGAATTCCAATGTTTTTTTGATCTAATACCGTATAAAGTCCTACGGTGCCTTTTTCTTTTAGCCAATATGGCTGCGTATAGTTTAAGGATTGTGGCAGCTGTAAATCGATTGTGCTGTTTTGTACTGAATTGTTTTTTAAATCGGAGTTTAAAACTGTAGTTTTTTGCTCGGGTAAAGCTGTAACACTTACCAGCTGCATTGGAACAGCGCTTCGGTTGATGGCTTCCAAGTTAAGTTTGACAATGCTTCCAGGTGTTGCTTCTTGGGATGAGGAAACTGCTTCCAGATACAAACCGGAACAAGCAGTAATTATTTTTTTTATTTCTTCTGATTTTACCGCTTTCCAATGATTTTCATCCAATGCCTGAATCATTGTGTATGCTTTGATTAAATTTGGGATACTGGCCGATGGATTTTTAAAATCGTATTGATTGGCAATAGCCGTGATTAATTCACCAATTGGTTTTCCGCCCTTTACGCGATTCCAGCTCGTGTCTATTCCTTCAAAAAGTGATGATTTGTCTTTTATTGGTTCACCTTTTAAAAATTCCAAATATTCTGTGTCTTCTCCGCGGGAACCAGTACTTCCAAATCCTTGTGATTTATGGCTGCTTCGGCTTAAAGAGGCGATTTCCTGATTGGATTTTCCTAAAGTTGGATAATAAATTCCTGTGGGAATTGTAACTAAATTGGTTTTGTCTGCTGAGTCAAATTTTTCTTTGCTTCCATAAAACCACCATGAAGTATTAAAAAAAACGC
This sequence comes from Flavobacterium sp. P3_A6, assembly GCF_056403035.1. Classification (NCBI taxonomy): domain Bacteria; kingdom Pseudomonadati; phylum Bacteroidota; class Flavobacteriia; order Flavobacteriales; family Flavobacteriaceae; genus Flavobacterium; species Flavobacterium sp. P3_A6. Next base: position 11,080 of record NZ_JBFUGG010000030.1, read on the forward strand.
GTTTGGGCTGCCAAGGTTTTACAAGCTGCAGCTGTTCCGGAAAAGAGGCAGGATTATTAGCCAAATCAAAACCTTCTACGCTCAGCATTGCCGATGCTGTGTGATGGCCGTGAGTGGTTCCGGGCGAGCGGTGGTCAAAACGGTTGATGATTATATCGGGTTGGAATTTTCTGATTGTCCAAACAAGGTCGGCAAGTACTTTTTCTTTGTCCCAAATTTGCAGTGTCTCTTCAGGATTTTTGGAATAGCCAAAGTCATTGGCTCTGGAAAAAAATTGTTCGCCTCCATCAATTTTTCTGGCTTCCAAAAGCTCTTGTGTTCGGATAACTCCCAGTAATTCTCTCAGTTGTGGGCCTATTAAATTTTGCCCGCCATCACCTCTTGTTAGAGATAAATAACCGGTTGTAGCATGAATATCATTAGCTAAATAGGATATTAAACGGGTGTTTTCGTCATCGGGATGTGCGGCTATATAAAGGACAGTGCCTAGAAAATTGAGCTTCTGAATTTGATTGTATATTTCGGCTGAACTTGGTTTTTGTGGTTTTTGGGCATTTGTAATTTGTATAGAAAGGACTATAAATATAAATGATTTAAAAAAAAGCTTTCGCATATAACAATGGGGTTAATTATTTCTAAAAAAAATAAGAATGGCAGGTATTTGTTCAACTTCAAAAATACTAATTAAATTATGGGAATATTTGCGTGCAATTCCAAAATTTATGTTAATGTTTGATTTTTGCTAGGTTGTTTATTGAAAATAATAGCTTCACATTTCTTAAAATTGATAAAAAATAACGCTAATTATGTTAATTAATTAAAATTAGAATGCTAAATTTGAGAATGCTGTGAATTGTGTTTTTCAGAAATAATTTTAAATTTCCTCTTAACCTAATAATTAATCTGCCCTCAAAATGAATATACACTACACGGAAGATACTTTGAAGCATGGTTTTGAACAAACGACTATTTCTCAGCTTGATGATTATGAAGGTAAAGTTGCCACTACACTAATTAGGAAAAGAGGAACATCACAATCGCATAAAGCTGTTTTATGTATTCATGGTTTTAATGATTATTTTTTTCAGGAAATATTGGCAGAAGAATTTTTAAAGAATGGCTATAATTTTTATGCTTTGGATTTAAGAAAATATGGACGGTCAATTTTACTGAATCAGAAACCTAATAATGTAAGGCATTTGTCTGAGTATTATGAAGATATTGATCAAGCTTTGCGTATAATTAGAGATGAAGGTAATGCCAAAGTAGTGCTTTATGGACATTCTGCAGGAGGCCTCATTATCACTTTGTATGCAGTTGATCGAAAGGAAACAGATCTTTTTGATGTACTAGTCTGCAATAGCCCTTTTTATGATTTTAATGTGTCTTGGATCCAAAAGAAAACTGTTATTTCTGTGCTTTCATTATTAGGAAGATTGAGTCCTAATTTGGCTCTGCCAATCGGTTTTTCGAAGTTTTACGGCAAAAGCCTGCATAAAAACGATTATGGTGAGTGGGATTACAATTTGCAGTGGAAACCTCACATTGCTCCATCTATAAATGCAGGATGGATAAATGCGATACACGAGGGGCATTTACAGATTGCAAAGGGGATTTATTTGCCTAAACCAATTTTGATACTGCATTCCTCTCGTTCTGTTTATCCTTCAAAATGGAGTGAAGATATGTTTGATGGTGATGCTATTTTAAACGTAAATGATATTATTGAAAAGTCAAAATTAATTGAATCTCCATGTAAAGAGGTTATTGGTTTTAGAGGAGCTATTCATGATTTGGTTTTGTCAAAAATGCCAGTTCGGGATCAGGTATTTAAAACTATTTTTGAATGGCTGGGTGAATATTTTAAATGATGGTTTTACTGTTTTAATCTGAAGGTAATTATTAAGTATCTAGATGTAATAAAAATAGCACTAATTACAGTGCTATTTTTATTATTGTCATGAAAAGCTGGAATTATTAATGTTTTCCTTTTCCTTCATGTTTGCCATGATTACCATGATTACCATTATCATGATGATCATTTCCTTGATTTCCTCGGTTGTAATTATCATGGTCTCCATTATCATGGTGATCATAATAATCTCTTCTGTTTTTTTGAGGTTTTCCTTTATAGCCTTTGTAATACTTCACTTTGTGGGTATTGAAATAAGTATAAGGGGAATGGCCGTGGTAATCAGTCAAAACTACTTTGTAGCCACTGTATAAGTCATAGTTTCTGCAATAGGGAGGTAAATATCTGGAACGAATCCATCTTCCATTTCCAAAATAAATATACTGTGCTAATCTAATGTCATAGTAAACTTGAATATCTGGCAAATAGTAATATTCTACTTCGTCATAACCAACAGGTCCCCAAACTGGAGGCGTGCCTACATGTACATTTACGTTTGGTGTACCTATGTTCACATCGACAGAAACTTGCGCTTGTGTTGAGCTTCCCGCAAAAAACAGGATTGCTATAATAATTGATTTAATTGTTTTCATAATGTTTAAATTTGAATTGGGTTAATAAATTAGAAATAATTAGAAGTTAGTTAATCAACAAACTCACTATTTGTATTTAATGGTTCTTTAATAATTGAAATCCCTTTTTGAAAAAATAAGTTATTGGGATAGATAACAATTTCGCCTTCTTTTGAACGCAACGTTACATGAAATGCACCAATATCTTCAATTTCACCTTCTACCAGGTAATCTTTATCGTGAATTAAAATAACATCGCCAATCTTGAAAGGAAACGAAAAAAACAAAATAATTCCCGAAGTAATATTACTTAAAATAGACCATTGCGCAAACATTGCTACTCCTATTACCGTGGCTACAGATGAAATTGTAATGAAAATATCTTCTGCTTGGACTCCCCAAATTAATATAAAGGTGATTATGGCCAATACAGTAATGAGTATGTTGATGCATTTGATAACCAAATTTGTTCTTCTTTCAATAATATGGCTTGTCTTTGCATATCGCCTGACTAATTTAGAAACAAGCGTACGCAACAAAATGACTACCAACAGCAAAATCCCTGTGCTGATCTGTTCTTTTAGATATTGATCAAAAAAAATCATTTGTTTTTTCGGTTTTTTACAAATTATTTAAATATTCGTATACTTTATCTGTGGGCATTCCCATTACATTAGCATATGATCCTTCTACTTTTGAGACTCCAATAAAACCAATCCATTCTTGTATTCCATAGGCTCCTGCTTTGTCATAAGGTTTATAATTTTCTAAATAATAAAGAATCGCTTTGTCACTTAACGTATTAAAGGTAACTTTTGTTGTCTCATGTAATACATGAAAAGATGCCTTTGTTTTAAAACAAACCGAAGTTATGACTTCGTGGGTGTTATCCGATAATGATTTCAATATTTCAAAAGCATCTTGATGATCCTTAGGCTTACCTACAGCGCAATTTTTGTGCCAAACAATGGTGTCGCTCGTTATTAATATATCATTTTGCCGTAACTCTCCTTCAAATGCGTTGGCTTTCAGGAGCGCAAGGTAATCAGTGATTTCTGCGGCTTTTAATTCGGGTGGGAAAATTTCTTCAATTTCTTTCAGCCTAATTTCAAAATCTAAATCTAAATCTTTAAAAAATTGCTGTCTTCTCGGTGAACCCGAAGCTAAAATGAGTTTATAGTTTTTCAGTTTTTCTTTAAGCATGGTGATGGTGAAGAATATTATAAGTGACAACAACAATAGAAAATAGCCCAAATAAAATAATCAGTTTTAAAATAGTGCTTAGCTGATGAAAATCTTTCTTCTTTTTTGCATGATCTATTTTTATTGCAAAATAGATTAATGGAGAGACTATACATGTCAAAGCATATAGTGTTGCTAAATGCAAATCATTGGGCAGAAAATAATTTTTGATGTAATATGCAATCATAATCAGAGGTATCAAACTTAAAACAAAGATGATTTTAGAAGTGCGTTTCAATCCCAAAATGATAGGTAAGGTATTCATTCCTTGTTTGTAATCGCCACTAATATCTTCCATGTCTTTTACAATTTCTCTTATAAAATTAATAACAAAAGCAAATAATGCATAATCCAAAAGTATCGAAAACAAATCGCGCATAACGATTTTATTTTCTGGATTGATAACTGGTAAAAGATCGAAAATTCCAATAATAATTACACTAAAAGAAAGTAAAAAAGCAACAACAAAATTCCCGATAAGCAACATCTGTTTTAAGTTTGTCGCATAAAGATATAATGTAGCCGAAATGATAATGAAGATAGCGGCAAATCCTGGTTTTGCAATTACATTTGATAAATAGAAACCAGTACCAACACCCAGTACAGTTACAAAAAAATAAATGTTATACGCATTAACTTCAGATATGCTTTTGCCTACAATAACTTTTTTAGGTTTGTTGTAATTGTCAGTAGCCTGATCCATAATATTATTAATCACGTAACCTCCAGCCGTAATCATAACCGTTGCGAATACTAATAATAGGTATTGCCAATCGTTAAGAGCCAAAGGGATACTTTGATAATTTAAAAAACCGTATCTGATAATTAACTGCATTAAAGCAATCATCAGTAGATTTTGGAAACGTATTAATTTTAGGTATTTCATTTTGAGTAATCAGAAATTGGTTGGTTAGGTAGATAATATAATTTATAGGTTTTTTAATCGAGTTTTCCGTCAAAATGTGTTGTCCATTTTCCTTGTACTTTCATCACTTGTTCAATCACATCTCGAACAGCACCTTTACCGCCATTTTTATGTGAAATATAACCTGAAATTGTTTTAATTTCGGGACTTGCGTCTTGAGGGCAGGCAGGCAAGCCTACTAATTTCATAACGTGATAATCTGGAATATCGTCTCCCATGTATAAAACTTGTTCTGGATTTATGCTATAAACATCAGTATATTCTTTAAACGTTTCTACTTTGTCAGGAGTTCCTAAATGAATATCGGTAATTCCTAAATTTCTCAGTCTAACCCTAACGCCTTCATTGCTTCCACCCGAAATAATGCATACATGATAACCGCTCTCGACAGCTGCTTTCAATGCGTAGCCATCGCGAATATTCATTGTTCTCAGCATTTCTCCTTCATTGGAAACAAATACCGAACCGTCAGTAAGTACGCCATCTACGTCAAAGATAAACGCAGTAATATCATTCATTATTTCTTTATAGCTTTTTGCCATGATTTTGTATAGATTGTGTTAGTATTTTATAAATTGTTGATTGGTTTTCATTGGATAAAAAAGATTTATGAGCTTCGATAGTCGAAATATCATTGCGTTTTGCTGGACCGGTTTGTGCATCTTTTGGAGAAAGCGTCAATAATTTTTCGGCAGTTTCAAGAATCAAAGGTTTTAAAATGTCAAAAGAGACATGGTTTTCGTGACAAATATCGTTTCCTAATTGGTACAGATAATTCGTAAAATTATTCACAAAAACGGCCGCAACATGCAGTGCTTTCCGCTGATGGGAATCAATTTTGTGAATACTGTCAGAAATAGCAGATGCTGTTTTTTCCAGTAATGCATAATCGTTTTCTAATTCGGCTTCCAGACAAAAAGGAATGGTTTTAAAGTCAATTGCTTTTCCTTTTGTAAAAGTCTGTAGAGGATAAAACACGCCTTTTCTGTTTTTATTGTCTAAAGATGCCAATGGCGCACTGCCGGAAGTATGAACGACTAGCCTGTTTTCAAATGGTAATCGTGAGGAAACATCGGCGATAGCATCATCAGAAACGGCTATAATATACAAATCGGCTTCTGCCAAAGCATTCCAATCATTGGTAATTTTGCTTGAATCGAGATTGGGAGTAATTTGTTTTTGAGTTCTTGAAAAAACCTGAATGATTTCTACTGCTTTATTTTTTGCGAAAGCATCAATCAGGTGTTGCGCTACATTCCCGTAACCTATAATCGTTATTTTAATCATTTGACAAAATTAGAAAAAAAAAGTGAAGTGCTGGATTCAATTTTAATCCATAGTATAACTATAAGATGACTTGTTTATTGCTTGTGCACACAAATCTTACTTCAGAATAATTTTAAAAAATATATTTTTTATTTTTGAAAATTAAAATAATATCGTAATATTGCAATATAAATATATTACTATGGGAGCAACTAAAACGGATTTTTATACAGATGATCAAAACGAACTGGCAATTTTGATAAAAGCATTAGGACATCCGGCTCGAATTGCAATTATCGAATACCTTCTAAAGGTTAATACTTGTATTTGCGGTGACATTGTAAATGAATTGTCATTGGCACAGCCAACGATTTCACAGCATTTGAAAGAACTTAAAAACGCAGGGCTAATAAAAGGAAGTGTTGAGGGAAACGCCATTTGCTATTGTGTTGATGAAAAAGGGTTTGAAAAAATTAAAAGTTTTTTTCAAAATGTAACCGAACATATTGAGAAAAAGAAAACGGATTGTTGTTAAAATTTAAAAAATTAAGATTATGAAACTATCACAAATTAAACAGCTATTGAGCAAAGTTGAAACCGTAAATTTTCAATTGCCAAACGGAACATTTGTTCCAGAGCATTTTCACGTTACAGAAGTGGGTTTGATAAACAAAAAGTTTATCGATTGCGGCGGAACTGTACGTAACGAAACAGTTGTGAATTTCCAGCTTTGGGATGCAAACGATTTTGAACACAGGCTGAAGCCTAAAAAACTTTTGGATATTATTCAATTATCAGAAAAAGTGTTAGGCATTGAAKATTTTGAAATTGAAGTCGAATATCAAAATACCACAATTGGGAAATACGATTTAGGATTCAATGGAGAAAATTTTGAATTGATTAACAAGCAAACGACTTGCTTAGCGCAAGACCAGTGCGGAATTCCAACCGAAAAACAAAAAGTAAAATTGTCAGATATGAGTAATAATACTTCTTGTGTTCCTGGAGGAAAATGCTGTTAAATAAATGACTAACTATAAATAAAAATAAAATGACTGCAGCCAAAAGTATGCTCTTTTCAGAAATAGAAAATGTAATTAAGAATTTAAAGATTGAAAACATCACAGCGGAGCGTAAAGAAACGTTACAGCCTCTTGTAGATTTTATTCAGACCAAAGTTGCAAACCAGCAAGAAATCAGACTAAATTTGATTTGTACTCACAATTCAAGAAGAAGCCATTTGTCACAAGTTTGGGCACAGACAGCATCGGCATATTTCAGTATAAAAAATGTATTTTGCTATTCGGGAGGCACCGAAGCAACAGCAATGTTTCCGATGGTTGCAAAAACATTGGAAAAGCAGGGTTTCAAAATCAAAACCATTGCGGATGGAAACAACCCGATTTATAGCATAAAATATGCCGAAAATGAGCATCCGATTATTGGTTTTTCTAAAGCTTATGATGATGATTTTAACCCAGAAAATGAATTTGCGGCAATAATGACTTGCTCGCAGGCCGATGGTGGCTGTCCTTTTATTGCCGGTGCAGAAAAACGTATTCCGATTACTTTTGAAGATCCAAAAGCATTTGATAACACACCGCTGCAAGCAGAAAAATATGAAGAAAGAAGCCTGCAGATTGCAACCGAAATGTTTTATGTTTTCTCACAAATTAAGTAATAATTATGTCAGCAAATAATTGTGTGCCAGTGGCAGGGAGAAAAAAGTTAAGCTTTTTAGATCGTTATTTAACACTTTGGATATTCCTTGCAATGGTGATAGGAGTTTCAATAGGTTATTTTATACCATCAAGCAGCGGGGTTATCAACTCATTTTCTAGCGGAACGACTAATGTCCCTTTGGCAGTTGGATTGATCTTAATGATGTATCCGCCTTTGGCAAAAGTAAAATATGAGCAAATGGGCGAAGTATTCAAGAACGTAAAAATTCTTGGTGCATCCTTATTTCTAAATTGGATTGTTGGTCCTGTATTAATGTTTTCATTAGCATTACTTTTCCTAAAAGGCTATCCCGAATATATGATAGGCTTAATTTTAATTGGTTTAGCACGCTGTATCGCAATGGTCGTTGTTTGGAATGATTTGGCCGAAGGAAATAGGGAATATGGAGCTGGATTAATCGCTTTGAATAGTATTTTTCAAGTATTGCTTTATAGTGTTTACGCTTATTTTTTTATCACTGTTTTGCCGCCATATTTTGGTTATAAAGGTTTTGAAGTAAACATTAGCATTGGTCAGATTGCCGAAAGTGTTGGGGTTTATTTAGGAATTCCGTTTGCACTTGGCATCATCAGCAGATATACGTTAATCAAGTTCTATGGCGAAGAATGGTTTCAGACAAAATATGTTCCAGTGATTTCGCCAATAACTTTAATCGCGTTATTATTTACAATTTTGATCATGTTCAGCCTAAAAGGAGAACTGATTGTACAGATTCCAATGGATGTGATTCGTATAGCAATTCCTTTAGTTATTTATTTTGTTGTAATGTTTGTTGTTAGTTTCTTCATCGGGAAGTATTTTGGTGCAGATTATTCTAAATCTGCAGCAATTGCATTTACAGCAACAGGGAATAATTTTGAATTAGCAATTGCAGTAGCCATTGGTGTTTTCGGAATCAATAGCGGACAAGCATTTGCGGGAGTAATTGGACCTTTGGTTGAAGTTCCTGCATTAATTGCGTTAGTTAACGTCGCTTTCTGGTTAAGAAAAAAATATTTCGGATCAGAAATTTAGAAAAAATAATTATTGAGGCTGTTCTTTCTTTTTGGACAGTCTCATTCCTTTTAGATTTTCGTTTAGAATTATCACCTTATTTATTTGTATTTATGCCTTTTGTTTAGAAATGGAACCTCCTTAATTTTGGATTAAATTAACAATTAAGTCCTTAAACAAATGCACATTTTTGAGTACTTTTGCGACACTTTATTTAAACGAAATTTACTTCCAAATGGATAAAAAATTATTCTCTGTCCTATTTTCTACCCGATTGATGGCTATATTATTCTTGACTTTTGCAGTTGCAATGGGAACAGGAACCTTTATCGAAAGCAAATACAATACTGACACCGCCCGAATTTTAGTCTACAACACTTGGTGGTTTGAAGCTATTATGGGCTTCTTCATGATTAATTTTATTGGAAACATCAAGCGTTATAAATTGTTAAGAAAAGAAAAATGGGCGACTTTGTTACTGCATTTGTCTTTTGTGTTTATCATAGCGGGAGCTTTTATCACTCGTTATATTAGTTTTGAAGGAATGATGCCTATACGTGAAGGCGCTGCAGAGAATCAATTTTATTCGGATAAAACATTCCTGACTCTTTTTGTTGATGGGGAATATAAAGGAGAAATGAAACGCAGGGTTTTTGAAAAATCGGTTTTGTTATCTCCTGTTACTGATAATGATTTTACAATGAAAGGTGATTTTGCCGGTAATCCTTTTGAAGTGCACTATGAAAAATTTATTATGGGTGCCAAAGAATATGTGAAACCTGATCCAAAAGGAAGTCAGTATTTTAAATTGGTCGAAGCCGGTGCTGGTGGCAGAGAAGAACATTTCTTGAAATCTGGTGAGGTTCAGAACATTCATAATGTACTTTTTGCGTTAAATAAATTTACCGAGGGAGCTATTAATATTACTACTACAGGAAACGATTATACGATTCAAATGCCTTTTGAAGGGAATTTTATGCGAATGGCTGATAAACTACAGGGCAAAGTCGTTAAAGACATTGTACAGCCTTTAATGATGCGTTCTTTGTACAGCATTGGTGATATTCGTTTTGTTTTTCCCGAACCGGCTGTGACGGGTGTTATTGATTATGAAACCAAAAATGATTTTAAAGAAAAGAATCATGAAGATGTTTTAGTTGTAAAACTAATTGCCGATGGTAAGGAAGAATTGATAACCTTATTAGGTTCAAAAGGAAAAGTTGGTGATTCTAAAACTGTAAAAATAGGAGGGCAGGAGTATAGCTTTTTCTATGGAAGCAAAGCTTATGTATTGCCATTTAAGATAAAACTAAATGATTTTATTGCGCAGAAATATCCTGGTACAGAAAAAAGTTATTCTTCTTTCGAAAGTCAGGTAACTGTTCAGGATTCTGTGAAACCATTTGATGCCAGAATTTATATGAATCACGTTTTGGATCACGAAGGCTATCGTTTTTTTCAGTCTTCATTTGATCCGGACGAAAAAGGAACTGTATTGTCTGTAAATCATGATTATTGGGGGACAACTATCACTTATATCGGATATTTTTTGCTGTTTTTTAGTATGCTTGCTATTTTGTTTGTCAAAAATTCCCGTTTTTCTGATTTGAAAAGAAAATTGGATGTGGTAAAAAATAAAAAAGCAAAACTATTAAGTGTTTTTATATTGCTGTTTAGTTTGTGTGGTTTTGCGCAAGAACACAATCATGATCACAATCATTCTGCAGAAAAGGCTGATGATTCGCCTATCGAAAGTCCGGCTCATGTGAGGGTAAAGCCAACTCAGAAGCAATTGGATTCTATATTGACTGCTTTTACGGTAACCAAAGAACATGCAGCAAAGTTTGGAAGATTGATTATTCAGGATGCCGGCGGAAGAATGAAACCAATTAATACTTTCTCGTCTGAGTTGCTGCGAAAAGTTAGCCATTCAGATACGTATAACGGAATGAATTCGGATCAGGTATTTTTATCGATGACCCAAAGTGCACAATTGTGGATTGAAATTCCGCTTATTTATATCAAACCCGGAAATGATAGTATTCGAAAAATTATCGGAGTTGATTCCAAAGATACTTACGCTCCTTTTATTGCTTTCTTTGACAAAAAAGGGAATTATAAATTATCTCCATATTTGGACGGAGCCTACAAAGCTGGAAATCCCAATCAGTTTGAGAAAGATTTTGTAGAAACCGATAAGAAAGTAAACTTAATGGAATCAGCCTTGAGTGGCAGCATATTAAGAATTTTTCCAATACCGAATGAGCCAAACAATAAATGGATTTCGTATCTGGAACTGGAACATGCCGGTTTAAAAGGAATGGATTCTACTTACACCAAAAGTATCTTGCCTCTTTATTTTGGAACATTAGGACATGCTATAGAAACTAAGAACTATAAAACAGCCGATGAGCTATTGGAAAGTATTAATGGTTTTCAGAAAAAATTTGGAAGCAAAGTAATGCCAAGCGAGGATAAAATTAATCTTGAAATCGCCTACAACAAATATGATCTGCTTCAGAAACTGCCTTTTGCCTATCTGTTTGCTGCAATTTTGATGCTAATATTTACGATTCTTCAAATTTTTAAAGATTCAAAACTGTTACGCATTTTAGTCAATTCGATGCATGTAATTATTACAGTATTTTTTCTGCTGCATACCATTACATTGGCAGCGCGCTGGTACATTTCGGGTCATGCACCTTGGAGTAATGCGTATGAAGCCATTGTGTATGTGGCTTGGGCAACTATGTTTTTTGGATTGGTATTTGATATAAAATCAAAATTGACGGTTGCTTCGGCCGCTTTTGTCACAGCAATGATACTTTCGGCTGCTTATGCTAATTGGATTGATCCAGAAATAGCTAATTTACAGCCTGTTCTTAATTCGTATTGGTTAATGATCCACGTAGCTGTTATTGTGGCCAGTTATGGCCCATTTGCTTTAGGGATGATTTTAGGTTTTGTATCGCTTCTTCTAATCTTTTTTACCAATGAAAAGAACAAAGCCAAGATGTCTTTAAATATTAAAGAGATCACTTATATTAATGAAATGTCATTAACAGTGGGCTTGATTATGTTGACTATTGGGAACTTTCTTGGAGGACAATGGGCAAATGAAAGCTGGGGACGCTACTGGGGATGGGATCCAAAAGAAACCTGGGCTTTAATTAGTATCATGGTTTATGCTTTTGTGATTCATGCGAGGTTTGTACCTTCATTAAGAGGGAAATGGATTTTTAACCTGATGAGTATGTTTGCGTTTATATCTATATTATTCACCTATTATGGGGTAAATTTCCACTTAGTAGGATTGCATTCCTACGCAAGCGGTGAAGCACATTCATTGAGCTGGATCTGGTATTCATTGGGTACAATTTCATTAATAGGAGCAGTGACTTATCCAAAATACAGGAAGTTTTATAAAAAATAGAATTATTTAAAAATGTTTAAAAAAGGCTAATCCTCCGATTAGCCTTTTTCTGTTTTGAACAAACAAATGTTGTTTAAAGGTTTTGACAGTTGTTTGAAAAATGTCCTCTATATAATTGTGGTTAAGATTAGTAGGTTATTTTTCATGATTTGTTTACAAGCAGCAGTTCAAAGAACTAGGGGGGCTTATCTGATTTTACTGCTATGGTTTCTTATAGATTGCTTTTTGAAATTCTGTTAGAGTGTATGAATATGTTTTTTCGCAATGCATTTTAGAAGCTAAAATCTTACTTTATTTTATATTTAATGTATTTCATCGATTATATTGGTTTTTAATAGGTATTTTATAATTTTATTGTCCTAAATTTGTTTTATACATCTAGAGATAGAGATAGTTTTAAGGATTTGTATTTTTAAGGATTAATTTTAAATTTAGTAGGTTAGGTTTAGGAAAATAAAAGTACATGGGGGCATCCTAATAAGACTATTAATTATTTCATTAAAAGATGTTTCTGACAGAAACATCTTTTTTTTTATTATAATATTAAATTGTTTTCCATTCCAGTCATCGTATAGTTTGTATAATCAATATGAAATTTTTAAAACTTTTATTACAGTAATGAATTTTGAGCCTATTTTAAATAAACTTGTTATTATTTGTAGCTTAAAACTTATATTTTTCATAAAAATATGTATTTAATCGATAAAATAAGTTGTTTTGTAGGATAAAAGATTTAAAATTGTATATTAGCATATCTATTCATAAAAGGATGATTTGTAAGGATTTGTAATTTTTTTAGATTTAGTAGGTTAGGTTTAGGGAAATAAATTACATGGGGGAATCTGATAAGAATTATCAATTAAAGAGGTTTTTTTAGAGCCTCTTTTTTTTTTGCAAATAAGTAAGAGCAATGGGATTTTACGGATAAAGAGTAATGAGCTTAATTTAAATTTATCTTTTTTAATTGTAATTGCATTTTGGCACGTTGTTTGATAATTTATAAATGCAAAATTTGAGTGATTTTGTGTTTTTTAAAATCTATTTGGTTAGTAGATTTAAAGTTAGTTTAGATTGGGGAATCTAAATTTGGTTATTATTTAGTTTAAAAACGCTCCTTTTTTGAGCGTTTTTTTCTTTTTAAGATATCTCATAATAATAGTCATAATAATACTTGGAGAAACAGATATTTTTTTAATTTTATAAAAAAAATTAGCCATGAAAAAAATAGTAGCTGTTATCTGCGTAATGTTTCTTTTTAATATCCAAATTCAAGCACAAGTGAAACAAAACATTTATCAATTTAAAGTAGAAGATTTGTACGGTAAGACTTTTGATTTTGCTTCATTAAAAGGCAAAAAAGTCATGATTGTAAATACTGCTTCAAAATGCGGTTTAACGCCTCAATATAAAGATTTAGAAGCTTTGTATAAAGAATATGCTGCCAAAGGTTTTGTGATTGTTGGTTTTCCAGCCAATAATTTTGCTTCGCAGGAACCAGGGACTAACGAAGAAATTGCAAGTTTTTGCCAGTTAAATTATGGTGTTACTTTCCCTATGATGGATAAAGTTTCAGTAAAAGGAGACGATATGTGTGCTGTTTATCAATTTTTGACTCAGAAGTCTAAAAACGGACTAGAAGATTCAGATGTAAAATGGAATTTCCAAAAGTACCTTATTAATGAAAAAGGAGAATTAGTAAAAGTAATTTCACCTAAGACTTTACCAACAGATCCTGAAGTAGTGAATTGGATTAAGGGATAGTTTTCAGTATTCTGATCAGTTATAAAAAAGAGTTTGCTTAGCAAACTCTTTTTTATGTGAGGAAAATAACAAAATTAGCTTACCAAAAGAAATTCTTTATTTAAACCTTTCCTAATGTATACAATTGTTCTATTGTAGGTGAGGAGCTTCCGCCTTCTGGTTCTAATGTAATTCCAAAAGCTTCGGCAAAACCAGTATCGCTAACGTCGAATAATTTCTGGTCGTTTGCATCTAAATTTTTCAATAAGCTGATACTTGTCGGAGCTAAAACAGGCATTAATTTGAGAGACCAAACTTGGTACACTTTTCCTTTTGGCAGTTTAAGCAAACCCGAAGCATCTACATAAACAGCTTTGGTTTCTTTGTTCCAATATATTTTTGCTGATGAAGCAGGAGAGACAGTTTGCCTTCCTAAGGTTATTACCGTATTTTTTGGGTCACGAATCACAGTCAAACTCGTCCGATAACTTTTAAATTTTATAATTTAATTTTTTTATTGTGAAGTCTGTTGTTGCTAGCATTAGGCACCATTTTTTGTTTTTTTGTAGGGAACACAGAAAATTAAAACACATTAATTCTCTTTAGAGATTACTTCCATAACCGTGGCTTCGTAATTTTTGATGCTTTTGGATTTTTTAATGTTTTTATGGACTTTGTGAGGATTGGAGAAAATAACCGAAAAGTATTCCCATAAATGATGCATTTTCAATAAAATATGGGTCTGACCAGATAATGATTCGCTGTAACCTTCGTATAAAGTATCATGAAAGGCACTGAACAGTTCCATTTTGTTTTTAGGATATTCTGTGGCATTATTTTTTATCATTCCAGGTAAAAAAGGATCGGCAATTAAACCTCTGCCTATCATCCAATGGTCGATGGTAGGGAAACGTTCCTGCATTTCCTTGAATTTGGCCACCGAAGTGATATCACCGTTATAATACAATTTATGTTTGGTATTGTCTATGCATTGCTGAAAAGCATCCAGATGAACGCCTCCTTTATACAACTGTTTGCCGATACGTGCATGAATGGCAATGTTTTTAATTGGATATAGGTCCAAAATAGGCAGCACATCAAGAATTTCTTCGGTCGTGTCGTAGCCCAAACGCATTTTCATAGAGACAATAATATCAGTTTCAGAGTGTGCTCTGTCTAGAATGTGATTGATTTTTTCGGTATTGCTGATAAGACCAGAACCCATGCCGGATTTAGTAACCATTGGGTATGGACAGCCCAGATTCCAGTTAAGTTCTTTATATCCAAGTTCCCGAACATATTTAGCAACAAACAAAAACTCTTCGGCATCATTAGTAATAACCTGCGGTATTACTTCCAATCCCATATTATTTTCGGGAAGCAGATCACGTTCATAAGAGGATTTTATGACCAGTTTTCCGTTCAGTCGAATGTATGGAGAATAAAAAGTGTTTATTCCCCCAAAATATTTATTTTGAGCATTTCTAAAACGAAAATCGGTAAATCCTTGTAAAGGGGAAGAAAGCAGTGTGAAACTCATAGTATTTTATAAAAGTGCAAAGATACTATAAAGTTATAAGTCGAAAGTCATATTCGTAAATATAGAGACTTTGTAACTTTCGACTTTACGACTCCAAAATCAACTGCATAAAAACAGAATGCAGCCAACGGTCAAATTTATACCCCGATTCTTTTATAATTCCAACAGTCTTAAAACCAAACTTTTCATGAAATTCGACACTGCTTTGATTTTCGGCATCGATTACTGCAATCATAGTGTGGAGATTTTGCTGTTTTGCCAATTGGATTAATTCCTGCAGCAACAACTTTCCAATCCCTTTTCCTTGATGGGTATTATCCACATAAACAGAATGTTCAACGGTATATTTATATGCTTCTCGAAATCTAAATTCACTGTACATGCCAAAACCGATGACTTTGTCTTCTTCTACGGCAACAATTACAGGAAAATGTTTATTGATTTTATCTTCCAATATTGCCTTTTGCTGTTCGTAAGTCCGAATGCTGTAATCGTATAAAGCAGTAGAATTTAGAATGTTATAATTGATAATGTCCAATATGGCTTGAGTGTCTTCGGTCTGATAAGGTCTTAATCTGATTTTCATCTGTAATTATTTGTTGTTCAAAATTATGAAAATATGACCAAAATCAGCAGAAAAGCTTTAGCAACTTTGTAACTTTGCAGAACAATTTAAAAGTTTTGTTTTAAACTTTTAAACGTTAAACTTTTAAACCTTTTAAATGACTTACCCCAAAATACCTTTAGCGCAAAGCATACTTCAAATTTTTTTGGCAAAAGGAATCACCAATATCATTATATCTCCCGGTTCAAGAAATGCACCCCTTACGATTGGTTTTGCAAGTAATCCCGCTTTTCAATGTTACAGCATTGCCGATGAGCGCGCCGCCGCTTTTTTTGCCTTGGGAATTGCTCAGCAAACCCGCAAGCCTACAGTGATAGTTTGTACTTCCGGTTCGGCTCTCTTGAACTATTATCCTGCTTTTTCGGAAGCATTTTATAGCCAGATTCCATTAATTGTGGTTTCAGCAGACAGACCGCAAAGCAAAATTGATATTGGAGACGGACAAACGATTCGTCAAGAAAATGTATTTGCTAATCATTCCTTGTATAATGCTAATTTGGTTGAGGAAGTTTCGGCAGAGAATGATCAAAAAATAAATGAAGCCATCAATACTGCGATTGACAAAAAAGGCCCTGTACATATTAATGCTCCTTTTGAAGAGCCTTTATATGAAACCGTTTCGGAGTTAGCTGTTAACAGTACTGTTTTCGCTTCCGCAAAAGTGATGCAGATAATTGAGACTAAAGAGATTATGCAATATGCTGATCTTTGGAACAAATCTACCCGAAAATTGATATTGATTGGCGTAAACGATCCTAATGCAATTGATGATAAAACGATTGAGGCTTTTGCCAATAATGAATCGGTTGTGGTAATGACCGAAAACACTTCCAATGTCTGCCATCCAAGTTTTATAAGTAACATCGATACGATAATTACTCCTTTTACCGCTGAAGATTTTGAGGCTTTTCGTCCAGAAATTCTGGTGACTTTTGGAGGAATGATAGTTTCTAAGCGTATTAAAGCCTTTTTGAGAAAATATAAACCCCAACACCATTGGCACATTGATACTTTAAGAGCTTATGATACCTTTGGCAGTTTAACAAAGCATTTTACAGTAGAGCCAACTGTATTTTTTGACGCCTTTTTGCCTTTGACAGCAAAAAATAAAAGTGATTATTTTTCTCAATTGAATGCCATTAAAGCATTACGTAAAGAAAAGCACGAAATCTATTTGTCCAAAATTCCTTTTACCGATTTTAAGGTTTTTGAAAAAGTAATTCAAAGTTTGCCAAGAAACACTCAGTTGCAAATAAGCAACAGTTCGGCAATCAGATATGCGCAATTAATACCTATTGATGCTTCAATCGAAGTGTACTGCAATAGAGGAACCAGCGGGATAGACGGAAGCACTTCGACAGCTATCGGTGCTGCGGTTGGCAATGCTAAACCAACAGTTTTTATTAGCGGGGACATTGGGTTTTTATACGATAGCAATGCACTTTGGAACAATTATATTCCAAAAAACTTTAAAATCATTTTGATTAATAATGGCGGAGGCGGTATTTTTAGAATTTTGCCAGGACATGAGGAAACACCTGTTTTTAATACTTTTTTTGAAACAAACCATAACTTAACAGCAGAGCATTTAACCAAAATGTATGGTTTGGATTATTTGACTGCCAATGATGAAGCTAGTTTAATTGAAGGATTAAATTCATTATATGTACAAAACGACAGGCCAATAATTTTGGAAGTTTTTACGCCAACATTGGATAATAATTCTGTATTGCTGCAGTATTTTATGGAGTTGGTCTGATTTAGTTTTTGAAAAATATTAAGCAGGTCACTTTTTGATTTTGTAATTGAAACCTAATTGTTTGTGTCTCCTGTAGTGTTTTTTTATTTTGTCAATTAATAAGATTTTTATATATCTTTAGTTTTTATTAAATTGTTTAATATAATTTTAGATTATACATGTTTGAATCTTATTGTAGAAACTGCAGTTACGTTTGTTTTTTATGGATTGTATTATCAATTGGTTTTTTGCACGCCCAAGAAAAAAAGAACCCTGATATTGAAAAAATATACCTTCATACTGACAGGACAACCTATTTTTTGGGCGAAGATTTATGGTATAAAGCCTATAATGTGCGTGCCAGCAATAACTTGCTTTTTGATAACAGCAATATTTTATATGTGGAATTAGTTTCTCCCGATTCTAAAATAATTGCTCGAAACAAAACAAATTTAGAAATAGGTTTGGGGCGTGGTGATTTTAAATTAGCAGATTCACTAGGAGTAAAGCCAGGACGCTACCAAATACGGGCTTATACAAATTGGAATAGAAATTTTGGTGAAGATTTTGTATTTAAAAAAGATATTGAAATATTTGATGTTAAAGCTAATGTAATTCAATCTAATGCTGAGGTAGTCAAAGCTCTTGCGGCTGAAGTCCAAAACACAGTTAAGGTTGATTTTTTTCCTGAAGGCGGCTCGCTTTTACAAAATACTGCAAGTGTTGTGGGCTTTAAGGCTGTCGACAGTAATGGAAAACCAATAGACGTCAAGGGGGAAGTTTTTGATTCGGATAACGAATTGGTTACCTCTTTTGCGAGTCCTCATGATGGTATGGGGAAATTTCAAATTATTCCTATTGAAGGAAAACACTATTATGCAAAAATTAAAACCCCTGCAGGGGCAGAACTCCGCGCAGAACTCCCAAAAGCTTCCAAAGAAGGATATTTGTTAAGTTATAAGATATTCAAAGGTAAAAATATTATAACCATTACTACAAATCCAGAAACGGTATCACATAATCCAAATGCAGCCCTTACGGTGGTTTGTAAGTCAAAAGGGATCTCATATTTGGAAACTATACAAACAGTAAAAGAAACTGCATTATCTTTTGAATTGCCTAAAGATAAAACTCCCGAGGGCATAAGCCAAATAACACTTTACGACAGCAATTCTAAACCGCAAAGCGAGCGCTTGGCATATATAGAAAAAGAGCAGGATTTAGAAGTGTTATTGTTGACAGATAAAGTGACTTATAAGCCAGAAGAAAAAACTACGATAAATGTAACTTCAAAATCTAAAACAGGTACAGCAAAATCGGCAAGTTTTTCATTAAGCATAACAGACATGAATGGGGAGCTGGAGGACAAAGACTTTGGTACAAACATTAGTTCCTATTTCCTGATGGAATCCGATATTAGAGGCAAGGTTCATAATYCTGCCTACTATTTTGATCCTGCTAATTTAAAAAGATTAGATCACTTAGATGATTTGCTTTTAACACAGGGCTGGCGGGATTTTTTATGGAAAACAGCTCCAATGGTTAGCGAAAGTATTAGCTATGCAGCAGAAAAAGGAATTACAATATCGGGCAGGGTAAAGCAGCTCCTTGCTGAAAAGCCATTAGTAAATAATAATATGACATTGGCTTTAATGAATAAAAAGCATTTTAATTTTTTTAATGCAACTACAGATTCTAATGGGGTTTATAAATTTGAAAACCTTATGTTTTCTGGAAAAACTACCATGTATTTAAATTCTAGAAATGAAAAAGGAAAGTTTAGAGGTGAAATAATACCATACCCTATAGAACAGCCTCCAATCCCTGTGTCTTTTAAAAGTGAAACAAGCAGTTTGCCTGAAACAACACCTGGAGCAGTTGAAAATGTGTATAGGAAATTTATAGCTTTTGGTGTAAAACCAGAAAATATTTTAAAAGAAGTTTCAATTAGTGTCCAAAAGAAAAGCAGTAGGCCATCCATGCTTGGAATACCTGATTTTAGTTATGTCGCAGATGAAAGCGCAGCTCAATTTACTGATATCTATCAGCTTATTGAACAAACTGTTCCGGGTGTGACTGTTGATGTTGACTCTGTTCGATTTACACGCTATGAAGGGAGTCCGCTTTTCATATTAGATGGTATTGAGGTGATTGATAAATTGCAAGTAGGTTTTGTTATACCTGCAGATGTAATAAAAATAGAAGCTGCCAAAGGGACGCAAGCAACAGTGTTTTATGGAAATGCGGCTGCAAATGGTGTTATTGCAATTACTACAAAAGAGAATACTGGACAACAACGTAAAAAAGAAACTTTTCATTCTATTAAACAAGAATTAGATGGGTTTTATACGGCACGTGTTTTTTATGTGCCAAATCCAGCAAAACCCAATTTAGAGTTAGATAGTAAAGCGGCTGTAAGAAATACACTGTATTGGAACCCATACGTACATCCTGACAAAACGGGCAATGTTAGTGTAAGTTATTACAATAGTGGTGTTGAAACCAAAGTAAAAGTAGCTTTGGAAGGTATTACTGGGGGTGGTATTCCAGTCGTAAAAAAGACATATTATACAATTAATAAATAAGGGTTACTTGGGTTCTGCTGAATTTTTTTTGGAGTTAAGGATTTTTGAGCCAATATTTAAGAATGGTGCTATTTTATTACATTTTTTTCAGAGTTAATGTGAATTGTAGTAATTCGGTTTAAATTTTATATAGGAACAATCTTGCATGTAAAATCAAGCTGATGATAATTTTATGAAAAAATAATGAATAAAAATCGCACACATAAATAATAAATCACTAAATTTGAGTTAGTTATGAGATGGTTAATAACCTTAATTTTATTATTATGAGCGCAAAAGATGTATTAATTATTAAGTATGCAACAGACTTGAAAGAAAAATGCGGGATTAATCCAGATATGGAGTTATTGACCAAAGTAACGATAGGTTGTGGTCCGTCTATATATAATCCTGATTCTTCAATTATTGCAGGAACACAGCAATCAGAAATAGTTACTGTAAAGAAAAACTTTTTGATTAAGAAATTAGGCTTGCCTGATAGCCCAGCTCTTAAAGCAGGAATTGACGCAGTATTAAGACAATATGGAGAATCCAATAAAAATAAATATCGTGCAGTTGTTTATTATTTGTTAACTCTTCATTTTGGAAGAGAAAGTGCTTACAATTAGAATTTCAGATTATTTAAAATGCGTCTCATCGAGGCGCTTTTTTTGTTTAATACATTACAAATAAGCATACAAAATTATTTTAATTCTGCATTTTGGCGGCGGTATTCACCAGGAGTCAAACTTACTATTTGTTTGAAAATTTTTGAAAAGTGAGGTAAATTAGAAAAACCTGTATCTATGGCAATTTCTAAAAACGTTTTGTTGGTGGTTTCAATCAAGTATTGTGCTCTTTCAATTTTCTTCTCGTGAATGTAGTTTAAAGGTCTTAGGCCAGTATGGGTGAGAAATTGTTTCGAAAAATAATCTTTGTTCTGATTGGCTCTCGAGGCTAATTGCTCCACGGTAAGATTGCCGTTTAAATTGAGCTGTATGTAACTCATGCTGTCAAGAATTTTCGAAGGAATACTATTGTTGTTGTCGGATTTGAAATAATTAGCTTCAAGAAATCTGGAAATTAATTGCAGAAGAATGCCTTGGTTTTCAAATTTCAAATGTATTTTCATTTCTTTATTTAACGAACGATATTCTTTATAGTAAGCCTCTTTTTCGTAAACTTTAGGATTGTCAGATCTGTTAATTCCTCTTCCGGGATTAATTTGATGCATTTTTTTGATAAGTAAAACATCAATTTCGGTAGCTTCAAGCTTCATTATCTTTCGATTCGTATTAAACAAATTGATCCCGTCTGGGGATTCCTCGAAAAATTGTATGAAATATTGACTCAAATAAGTATCACAATTTAAACTGCATAACGTAAAACTGGGAATAAGATAGATGTAGCCAGGTTCTAAAATAAGATTGTTTGAGTTGTCCGAAATTAATCCAAGCCCTTCATCAATATAATACAAACGATAATAAGGGCTAATCACATTGTTATAATTCCAATTGTGATTCAGTTTCACATAATCGATGTGTAATAAGGAGAAGGAATATTTGAAAATACTTTTGAGCATAAACAGTTTTTAAAGTAAAATATCGGTTTTGAATAATAAAATATCGTTTTCAGGTAAAAATAGAATCTTATTATACTATTATATTTGTTATTAATTATTATAAAATTATTTTATATTTTTTTTGATTAGCAAATTTATATGATAAATATTTAGATAATGCTTATTTGTTTGTAGAATTAGATTTTATAGAGTATAATTTTTAGTTCATCGGAAATATATAATTTAAATCAGCCTGTTTATACATCTTTATAAAAGTAAATTAAAAAAATGGAAAGAAGAAAAGCTTTGAAATTAGGTGCTTCTGCAATTGCAGGGCTTTATTTATCACCTCTGTTAGGTAATACTGTGTTTGATGCAGTTCCGTTTGATGGATCTTTTGATGGACCGTTTAAGCCTACTTGGAATTCTCTTGAAAAATATCAGGTACCAGATTGGTTTCGGGATGCTAAATTCGGAATGTGGGCACATTGGGGGCCTCAGTGTCAGCCAGAAGCGGGTGATTGGTATGGAAGGGGAATGTATGAGGAAGGTTCAAGGCAATATAAATTTCATGTAGAAAAGTATGGGCATCCGTCAAAATTTGGTTTTAAAGATGTTATCAATGTTTGGAAAGCAGAGAATTGGAATCCGGAAGAATTGGTTAATTTATACAAAGCAGCTGGAGCCAAGTATTTTATGGCAATGGCAAATCATCATGATAATTTAGATCTTTATGACAGTAAATACCAGCCACATTGGAATTCGACACAAATGGGGCCTAAAAAAGATATTATTGGAGGTTGGGAAAAAGCAGCCCGTAAAGCAGGTTTGCCTTTTGCAGTGAGTGTTCATGCCGCACATGCCTGGAATTGGTTTGATACTTCTAAGGGGAGTGATAAAAACGGTTCTTTAGCAGGAGTGCCTTATGATGGAACTTTGACCAAGGCTGACGGAGCTGGCACTTGGTGGGAAGGTTTAGATCCTCAGGATTTATATGTGCAGAATCATCCATTGAGTTCAAAGCCTTCGGAAAAGTCATCGGTTAACAGCCAATGGGACTGGGGCGATGGAGCTTCCATACCATCAGCAGCCTATTCAGAAAAATTTCATGACAGAACGATCGATTTAATAGATAAGTACAATCCGGATTTGATTTATTTTGATGATACGGCATTGCCATTGTGGCCTGTTAGTGATGCAGGGTTGCGTATAACGGCACATTTATATAATAAAAGCTTAAAGAAAAATAAAACAGTACAGACAGTTGTTACGGGTAAAATACTAACCGAGCAACAACGCAAAACTATGGTTTGGGATATCGAGAAAGGACAAAGCAACAGCATTGAACCCTTGCCTTGGCAAACAGATACTTGCCTTGGAAACTGGCATTATGATAGAGATGTGTATAGCAATAAACGTTATAAATCAGCTAAAACTGTTATCCATACCCTAATTGATGTAGTGAGTAAAAATGGTAACTTAATGCTGAATATTCCAGTGCGGGGAGATGGAAGTATTGACGAATTGGAACGTGCCATTGTTGAGGAAATTGGCGTTTGGATGAAAGCTAACGGTGAAAGTATTTATGGTACCCGTCCTTGGAAAATATTTGGCGAAGGTCCACAGCAGGAAAGTACTGCAGCCTTAACAGATCAGGGATTTAATGAAGGTAAAGGAAAACCTTATACTGCAGCAGATATTCGATTTGCGCAAAAAGGAAAAAAACTTTTCGCTACTGTAATGGCTTGGCCAGAGAATGGTTCAGTTTTAATTAAAAGTTTAGGAAAACAAGCAGATTATTATGCCAAAAATATAAAACAGGTTACGTTGGTAAGTACTGGCCAAAAACTTAAATTCATACAAAAAGAAGAAGGCCTTGAAGTCAATTTTCCTGATCAAAGACCTGATGCTTCTTATGCAAATGCACTAGAAATTGTTTAAATAAAGATTAGTTTATTAGTCAAATTAAAAATAGTTTACAAACTGAATTTTTTAAAATAATGGGAATGATAATGAACAAAAAACGTTTTTGTTTTGCTTGTGATTTAGTAAATGAGCCACAATTAATAGAAGAATATAAAGCACATCATGCTAAAGGCAAGGCTTGGCCTGAAATTACCGAGAGCATAAAAGCAGCAGGTATTTTAGATATGGAAATTTATTTGGCTGCAAACCATCTTTTTATGATTATTGAAACGGATGAAAGTTATTCTCATAAAAGAAAACAGCAAATGGACGCCCTAAATCCAAAGGTTCAAGAATGGGAAAAAATGATGGATAGATTTCAGCAAATACTTCCTGAGGCTAAAAAAGGTGAAAAATGGACAGCAATGGAACAGATCTTTAAATTAGAGTAATCACAATTATAATGGTTCCAATTGATGGTAGCTAAAGTTTAAGAAATTATCAGTGGCAAGCTGTCAGATTTAGATATTAAACAAAAAGTAAAAAGGATTATCTGATGATGGTGATTTTGTAATAATCATTCGGGACAGTACAGG
This sequence comes from Flavobacterium sp. P3_A6, assembly GCF_056403035.1. NCBI lineage: Bacteria > Pseudomonadati > Bacteroidota > Flavobacteriia > Flavobacteriales > Flavobacteriaceae > Flavobacterium > Flavobacterium sp. P3_A6. The sequence goes on from NZ_JBFUGG010000030.1 coordinate 35,435, forward strand.
ATGATTTTGTTAAAACAATGAATTTATTTTAGCATTGTAAAAAATACTCAAAATAAATATGAAGAATCATCTGAATACATTGGGACTGAAGATAAGGAATACATTTTTAATTATACTGCTGTTTGGTTTGCCGATTATAGTAACTGCACAATTAAAAAATATTAAAAATGATGTGTTTTGGGATACTCAAAAAGGGATGCCTATCTACAGTCAGGGAGGAGGGATTTTTCGTTTTCCAGATCCTAAAACAGGCGTAAAAAAATACTATTGGTACGGAGTGCAGTACAAAGAAGCTGATATTTACCGAAAAAATCCGTCAGTAACATTAAAAAATGCCACTTTTGAGTCGGTTACTTGTTACAGTTCTGGAGATCTTGTAAATTGGAATTTTGAAGGTGATGTTTTGACAAAGGCAACCGCAAACCCTGATGGGAAAAATAGTTGGGTTGGACGATTGGGAGTAGCTTTTATTACTGCAATGAATAAGTATGCACTATTTGTTCAGCATGATGCACAAGTGCTTATTGCTTTGTCCGATTCTCCAACGGGCAATTTTTCATGGCATCAAAAAATTAATATGCAGCCTTTAATTGGCACAACAAATACTGGTGATCAAACCGTATTTACTGACGATGACGGAAAATCGTATCTTATTTATTCTTACGGAAAGGGGCGCAATAAAATCTATGTTTCAGAAATTGGGGTTGTCGATGGGAAAGTAAATCTGCTAGATTGTAATAAAGTTTTTCAGGGAGAGAGCCGTGAAGGGAATTGTATGTTTAAATACAAAAACAAGTATTATATGGCCGCTTCTAATATATACGGCTGGGACTCTTCGTTTGCTTATTATCTGGTTTCAGAAAACATTAGAGGGCCCTATACTCCAGCAAATGACATGCAGATTATGAAAGGGTCTGCCCAGGATTATGCCCATGTCACACAAACTGGCTTTTTTTACACTATAAAAGGAAAAAAAGAGGAAACTGTTTTGTATTGTGGTGACCGTTGGGCTGATTTTGCCGGAAATGGATTGGGTTACAACCAATGGTTTCCACTGTCTTTTGATGGAGATGTGCCGCATTTTAATTCGTTAAGTTCTTGGAATCTCGATGAAAAAACGGGAGAATGGACAGTTGCAAATGATAATAATTTTGTAATGAACGGCAGTTTCGAAGCCGATCGGAATAAAATTCCGAGTAATTTTAAGCCCATTCAAGAACAGCTTTTGGGGTGGAACACTACAATTATAAAAGGAAATAAAATAAGTACAACTGACGAAAATTCGCCAACGTTAAATTATTTTAATTCAGAGCAGGACAGAAAAGAAGTAATCGGTGAAAAAAGCCTGCAGATAAGCGACAAGATTGATTTTAGCCGAAAAATTGCGCAAGTTATTTCTTCATCTCCTTATGCTGCTTTAAAAGACGGTTTGTATACTTTGACCGCCAGAGTAAAAAACTCCAATGGTTTTGAAGACTTGACAATGTATGCTACAAGCAAAAAACAAACATTTAATTTGAAAGTGGCCAAAGAGAATACTGCTTGGGTAACCATTTCTATTTCAAATATTGCTATAAAAAACGGAAGCGTCGAAATTGGTTTTTTAGCTTCTGCTAAAGCAAATTCCTTTTGTATGATTGATGATATTACATTGGTCAAAAACAAATAAAATTTCCGAAGGAGATTTCTGCATCAAGAAATCTCCTTACATTTCTTAGTTTAAACTTCGTATCTTTGCCATTCGAAAAATAGTTTGTCGAAAATGGCAACGAATCTCAAGATAATGATTGAAATAGGAAAATACAATACACTTACCATACTGCGTGATACCAAAGTAGGTTTGTTTTTAGGTGACCCTGAAAAAGATCCGGAAGGAATACACGATATACTTTTACCCAATAAATATGTGCCTAATGAATTTGAAATAGGGGAGGAACTCATTGTTTTTGCCTATTTGGATCATGAACAGCGTCCGGTAGCTACAACTTTAGAGCCTTATATTTTACTTAATGAGTTTGCTCTTTTGCGGGTGAATTATATTAACCAGATAGGGGCGTTTATGGATTGGGGAATGGAAAAGGATATTTTGGTTCCGTTCAAAGAACAGGCTCGTCCTATGGAAAAAGGAAAACGCTATTTAGTGTATTTGTTTTTGGATGAAAAAACCAATCGCTTAGTGGCATCAAGCAAATTAAACCAATTTTTAAAAAACGATCACCTTACTGTTGAAAAAGGGGAAGAAGTAGATTTGATAGTATCGCATATTACCGAATTAGGAATTAATGTAATTATCAATGAAAAGCACAAAGGTTTGTTGTATAAAGATGAGGTCTATGATGATGCTATACGTACAGGCGACCGTATGCGGGGATATATAAAAAATATCAGACCTGATAATAAAATTGATGTTGCACTGCAAATTCAAGGATACCAAAGTATAGAGCCCAATGCCGAAAAAATTCTCGATGAATTAAGGGCAAGCAGAGGTTTTTTGCGCCTAACAGATAATTCGCATCCCGAAGATATCAAAACGGTGCTAAAGATGAGCAAAAAGACTTTTAAAAAAGCAATTGGTTCTTTATACAAGGAAAAATTGATTGAGATTAAGGAAGATGGGATTTACTTGGTTAAGGAATAAAAAAAAGGCTAATCATAAATAGATTAGCCTTTTTTTTGGACATTATTTTTAGAATAAATCTATTAATTATTATTTACGCTTTCAGACTTCAGTATAATCTCTTTAATGACAACATCAAGCTCTTCACTTGAAATAATCAGATTATCCAAAAAAAATATTTTTTCTTCTTCGGTGGTTTTGGAGTCTTTTAAAAGACTGGCAATTGCAAGCAGGCGGGATAATGGTGCTCTGACTACATGCGATTGTATCCATGTTATTTCTTTTAATAAGTTGTTTTGTTTTTCTATTTTTTGGGTATGAAGGATACTTTCTTTGAAACTGTCGTCTAGTCCATTAAACAATTTTGGAATTAAAATGCATATTAAAAAACTTAGAAAAATTAAATTTGAGAAAACTGCAAAAAGTACATTTGATTTAAAATTTTTATCTGTAATTATTATAAAATCATAAGAATACAAAAGAATATAAGAAATGGAAATATAAAGATTTAAAAGTGCTGGTGTGTATTTATTTTTAAAAGAATATATAAAAACCGATAAAAAACAGGAAGCAAGCAGATAGAGAGTACTATTAATGCCAACATAATATAATAAGAAGAAACTAAGAATGTAAGTATTGCCTATAAATAGCAGTTTTCGGTATTTTATTTTCATTCCTTTTTTGAAGCCGACTATTATAATGATAAAAACACATAAAATGTCAATGACGGTCATAACATAGTGACCAGAATCTAGTGCCCATATAATTGAAGGTATTAATGCGATAAAGCTCAAGGGGATGATATAAATGATAATATTCGAAAACATGTCATCTCGCCAATATTTCAAATCTTTATTTTGATTTAAAGAATTCAAGACAGTATTCTTGATTGTCGAAGTATATTTATCCCAAATTTCCATTTGTTTAGTGTATTAAGTTAATAAGCAAAGGATAAGCAGGTAGGTCTGATAGTAAATATAATGAAATTATGCTAAAAATAGTAATAAATAAATAAATCAATTTTTTGTAAGATTCTTTTTTATTGCTTTTCACCTTTTTATTTTTTGCATCAGAATAGATCTGTTATCCCAATCATGTTCGAAATAAAAGAACATGTGATGCTGCAGGTTTAATACCGTCAATGAATAGAACTCAATATCCAAAAAAAGGAACCAATAAAAAGGCGATTGGTGTTTTGGATAAAAAAATGATTGATGAAAGATAAAGAAAGATGGAATTTACTTGATTAGGGAATAAAAAAAGAAAGACTAGTTATTTTTAGCTAGTCTTTCTCTTTTTACTTTTATTTATACCATATAGGTGTAATTAAAAGTAAAACTCTTTTGTACATTTTCAAAAGTATGTTTAACCGCATTTAATACTATTGGTATATGTATACTAGTATTACTGTTTGTAAATCACTTTATTAAATGGATTGTCTATAAATCAAAGTAATGTTATTAATCAATAAAGTCTAAATTTCACATTACGGCCATTGGTTTATCTATACATTTAAAGTTTACATCCGTTATTTTCTTTGTTATGCTACAAATTTTCGGGATTGTAAATCTTTTACTGAACCTCTAGGTGTTACTTTTTATCAATTATAATCTTTAACAGAGACTTCATCTATCGGCTTATATTTTAAAATAGTTTTTGAAAAAATTATATAATTTAAAACCATAAAAATAAAAGCGACAATAATTTTAAATTCACTCAAAAAAATCATTTTTAAAGGTTAATAAATCAGTGAACAATCTGTGCTAATCTGAATTAATAACTAACGATAGTTTTTATTATAAAGTATTGATTAGCAGTAAATAAAAGTAATAATTATTTTTTATCACGAATGTTAAAAACAGATTTTTTTTTAAAATTTAACGCTTTAGTTTCGTTTCAAATTTTAATGAAAGAAATGATTTAATAAAATGGTTTTCAGTGTATTAAAAGTTCTTATAAATTAAAACTGCATGTTGAAGTTTAATCCCCAAATAGCTTTATTGGCTCCTTGATTGAAACCTATCGGAGCTACATTCAGTTGTGTCTTTACTTTTTCCTGATAACCAAAACCATCCAATATAGTATTAAACGGATCTATCAGAACTAAGGCAGTATATCCTAATAATCTGGACTTAAAAATTCGGTGATCGTTTTTCACAATACTTTTTTTAGCATAAAAGAAACCTTCACCAACAACAGATCCCAATACAGGGGTTATGACAAGGTCTTGTTTGGAAGGGATTTCGGCAAAAGCTTCGATTCCATATTCCCAAAAAAAAGTGGACATGAATGCTGAATACAGAAAAGATTCAAAAATATTAAAACCACCGCTTCTTGCAGTCATATAATACACCCCGCCAGAATAGGGATGCGCTATGTAGTTTAAAGTCCAATCATCATCATCCCAAGCTGGGCCAGCTTTTACATTTTCCTTCCATTTCCATAAAACCCCCTTATCTTTAATTCCTTCTTTGTCCCAATTACTGACACTTTTCGGCATAGCCCATAGCATTCCAAAAGCAAGGACAGCTGTTCCTGCATACATTGCAGTTGTTATTCCTAATCGTTTATAATCTCTGTGATCCGGCGGGTAAGTATTTCCATTTTTTAGCCTTACAGTACTGTCTCCCAGAATAAGCATATTGTAATTATTTGCTCTTTCTATTTGAGAGTCAGAATATGCAATTGAATTTTGCGTAATAAATGCAGGCAGATGATTTTGGCTTATTTGTGTTTCTTCTGCTTGTTGTGCAAAACTAATGTTTTGTGAAAGTAAAAGTAAAATAATGAATAAAACGGTTTTAAATGGATTCATTTTATGAATTAAATGCTGTTAAAAGATAACCAATTTGCATTGGATTTAAAATTGAGTATTTGTTTTTTGTCTCTAATAAAAGTTAAATTTTAACTGTTTTTAGATTGAATTAACATAGTTTTAAGACGGCGCAAATATAATTAATTAATTCTAGCTACTGGATAATTGATTGTTTAATTACTGTGCTAATGCAAACAATATATGTGAAGCCATATTGTTAAAGAAAAGCATTCCTGATATGAGTTTGAAGAGTTTAATTAGGTCAAAACTATTTTTGAGCAATTCCCTGAAGCAAACAAAATTTATTTTTGATTCTTAGAGGTGTTTTTAAAATACATATATTTACGGCTAAAATTGTATTGAGTTAATGGAAGAAAATAAACATGTAACGATCTATGATATTGCCGAGAGACTAAATTTGGCTACGTCCACTATTTCTCGAGCATTAAAAGATCATCATACTATAAGTGATAAAACCATAAAAAAGGTTAAAAAAACTGCCGAAGAAATGGGATTTGTTCCCAATACTCTGGCTGCAGGTCTTCGTGGCAACAATACTAAAACGATAGGTGTGTTAATACCAACTGTTACACAGCCCTTTTTGTCTTCTTTAATTAGCGGTATCGAAATTACAGCTCAAAAATCGGATTATACGGTAATAATCATGCAGTCTCACGATTCGTATCTCGAAGAAGTAAATATGGCCAAATCGTTATACAGTAATAGGGTGAGCGGCGTAATTTGTTCATTGGCAATGGAGACGAAAGATACTTCACATTTCCAGCAGTTTACTAATAATAAAATTCCGCTCGTTTTTGTAGACAGGGTTCCTAAGGATTACAATACGTTTAGAGTGGTTATTGACAATTATTCGGCGGGATATAAAGCTACAAAACATCTTATTGAGCAAGGCTGTGTCCGTATTGCACATTTAACTGCCGGGTCAGAATTAGGTAATCTGTACAGTGAAAGAAAAAGAGGTTATATGGAAGCTTTAAGAGACCATAATCTTCCGATAGATGAAGAGCTGATAATTAATTTGAAATCGGTTACATATAAAGAAGGTGTAAAGGCAAGCAATAAATTATTTGATTTAGATCCAATCCCCGATGGCCTTTTTGCACCTGGAGATATAATTGCGGTAAGCGCAGTGCAGACAGCTAAAAAAAGAGGGTTAAAAGTTCCTGAAGATATTGCTGTTATTGGCTTTAATAACGATCCCATTTCGCAGATAATAGACCCTAATATATCTACTATTACACACCCTGCTGAAAAAATGGGAAAAACTGCTGCTGAAATTATTATTACGAGTCTTAGTTCGCTTAAAAAGGACGATGCCAAAGAAATTACATTCCTTAATACTGAAGTTCTTGTCCGTGAATCTTCCAATAGAAATCCGTAAATTTTTCTTTATAAAAATACCTTATTTAATCTGCTTGATGTCATTTTTTGATCAAGCGGATTTTTTTTTGAAAAAAAAGGAGTAAAAATTTTTTTCTTATAATACAATCCCATATTTTTACACAACCGATTGCATAAAGTTGGTAATTTTATAAAATTCATTTTTTTATACAAATTATTATGAAAATAGTAGTGTTTGTATATTCAAAGAATATTTAGGCATAAATTAAAAATAAAGAAAAACGCAAAAAATGAAACATAATAAAATGAACTTTTTGAGACTGATTGTTCTGCTACTGGGAATATCATGGTCTGCAGCTGCTCAAAAAGATTATAAGTTATGGCTTCAATATGATGCGGTAAGCAATTCGGATTTAAAATCGGAATATTTGTCAAATATTCAAGGAATTGTTGCTTTAGGGAATTCTGATACAGAGACGATTGCAACACATGAACTGCAGTCGGCTTTGACTGATATGCTTGGGAAAAAAATCACTGCTGGAAAAAAATTAGAAGTGAATCATACTATTATAATAGGTTCTAAAGCTTCGTTAAGTTCAGAAATTCAAAAATCAATCGAATCTGATTTTAATCAAATTAATGAGGAAGGTTACATTATTAAATCAATTAGCATTAATAATAAAACTCATATTATTATAAGCGGTAAAAAGGAAGTTGGCGTTTTGTATGGAGTTTATGGTTTTTTGAGATTGATTCAGACTAATAAAAGTATTGAAAAACTAAATATTGCCGATTCTCCCAAAACGAATATCCGCATTTTAAATCATTGGGATAATTTAAACCGTACAGTAGAACGCGGTTATGCCGGATTCTCTTTATGGAATTGGCAAAAACTGCCGGATTTTATCGATCAGCGCTATATTGATTATGCTAGAGCAAATGCTTCGATAGGCATTAACGGTACCGTTTTGACGAATGTAAATGCAAATGCTTTGATTTTGACTTCTCAATATTTAGAAAAAGTTGAAGCTCTTGCCAATGTTTTCAGACCTTATGGAATTAAAGTGTATCTAACAGCCCGATTTTCTGCACCAATAGAAATTGGAGGTTTAAAAACTGCCGATCCAAAAGATGCTGAAGTGATTAATTGGTGGAAAACCAAAGCCAAAGAAATTTATGCTAGAATTCCGGATTTTGGAGGATTTCTTGTAAAAGCAAATTCAGAGGGACAGCCTGGACCGCAAAATTATGGCAGGGATCACGTAGATGGCGCCAATATGCTTGCAGATGCAGTAGCTCCTTTTGGAGGTGTTGTTATGTGGAGAGCATTCGTATATTCTGAGCATGATGTCAATGACCGTGCTAAGCAGGCTTTTTCAGAATTTCAGCCTTACGACGGAAAGTTTAGAGAAAATGTTATTGTTCAGGTCAAAAATGGAGCGATAGATTTTCAGCCGAGAGAACCTTTTCATCCATTATTTGGTGCTATGCCAAAAACACCTTTAATGATGGAATTTCAAATAACGCAGGAATATTTGGGCTTTAGCACGCATTTGGTGTTTCTGCCTAAATTATTTCAGGAAGTTTTAGAATCAGATACGTATCAAAAAGGTAAAGGCTCTACAGTTGCAAAAGCAATTGACGGTTCTTTGTATCAAAATAAAATTACCGGTATTGCGGGTGTTGCCAATATTGGAAATGATTTGAATTGGACTGGACATCCTTTTGCTCAGGCTAATTGGTTCGGATTTGGAAGACTTGCCTGGAATCCATATTTAGATGCAGCAACGATTGCAGATGAATGGTTAAGATGTACTTTTTCTAATGATGAAAAATTTATTCGTCCGGTAAAAAATATGATGTTAACATCCCGTGAAGCAGTTGTTAATTATATGACGCCTCTGGGACTGCATCATATTATGGACACAGGCCATCATTATGGACCAGGTCCGTGGGTAAGTAATTTATCAAGACCAGAATGGAATCCTGTTTATTATCACAAAGCAGATAAAAACGGTATTGGTTTCGATAGATCCAAAACAGGTACCAATGCTGTTTCGCAATATGCGCCAGATGCAGCAAATACTTTTGATGATTTAAAGACTTGTCCTGAAGAGTATTTACTATGGTTTCATCATGTTTCTTGGGATTATAAGCTGAAAGACGGTCACAGTCTTTGGGATGGAATGGCTTTAAAATACCAGCAGGGGGTAAACCAAGTAAAAAAAATGCAGGAGACTTGGAATACAGCTGAAAAATATGTTGACAGCGAACGTTTTAAGGAAGTGCAGATGTTATTGAGTATCCAATATAAAGAAGCAAAATGGTGGAGGGATGCCTGTCTGTTATATTTTCAGCAGTATTCTGGCAAAGAACTGCCGAAAGGAGTTGAAAAATCAGCACAGACTTTAGAATATTTTCAATCATTGAAATTTCCTTTTGCACCTGGAAACTAATGATACTGTTTAACACTGCTGAGAAATTTAAAAAAATAGTTTAATATTATCTAAAAAACACATAAATAATGAAATTAATAAATAACAGTATACTGCTTGGATTTCTTTTCGCATTAGGCATCTGTAATTCACAAAACACAAAAACGGCTCAGGCTTCCTTAAAAAATTATTTCAAAGGTGACTTTTATATTGGAACTGCTTTAAATGTTAGCCAGATTGAAGAAAAGGATGCTAAGGCCGACGCTTTAATCAGAAAAGAATTTAATGCTATTACTGCTGAAAATATAATGAAGTCGATGTTTGTTCATCCTTCAAAAGATAAGTATGATTTTGCAATGACCGAGAAGTTTGTAGCTTACGGAGAAAAGAATAAAATGTTTATTCATGGGCATACTTTGATTTGGCACAGCCAATTAGCTCCTTGGATGACTCAAATAAAAGATAGTACCGAAATGAAAGCATTCATGAAAGATCATATCACAACCATCGTTTCCAAGTTTAAAGGACGAATTAATTCTTGGGATGTTGTTAATGAAGCATTGAATGAAGATGGTACTTATAGAAAATCAGTGTTTCTGAATACGCTTGGCGAAAGTTATTTAGCAGATGCTTTTAAACTTGCAGCACAAGCAGATCCTAAGGTTGATTTGTATTATAATGATTACAACATCTGTGAACCAAAAAAGAGAGAGGGCGCAATTAAATTGATAAAATATATTAAAGCGCATGGCGGAAAAATTGATGGTGTTGGTATTCAAGGGCACTGGAGATTAGAAAGCCCGTCATTAGAGGAAATTGAAAAAAGTATTTTGGCTTATTCAGCATTGGGTGTCAAAGTAGCCTTTACTGAGCTGGATATTACGGTACTGCCAAATCCTTGGGATTTACAAGGAGCAGATGTAAATCAAAGCTTTGAGGGAAGTGCAAAAATGAATCCTTATCCAAAAACGCTTCCTGATTCTATCCAGACTAAATTGGCAGAACGTTATGCTTCAATTTTTAAATTATTTTTAAAGCATAAAGATAAAATCAGCCGTGTGACATTTTGGGGCGTTCATGATGGACAGTCATGGTTAAATGACTGGCCAATAAAAGGAAGAACCAATTATCCATTATTGTTTGATACTAATTTAAAACCCAAAAAAGCGTACAATAGCGTTATGCAGCTAAAGGAGCTGGAAAATAACAAGATTGGAAAGAAAAAGGTTTTTAAAAATTAAAAGTAATCAGTTATATAAATAATTAGAGTTTTTTTTTAATACTTTTACACAACCGATTGTTTTAATTAAGTGCTTAAAAGAATCGATTTTAGCATTAACCCCTCAATAAACCAATACAAATAATGAGTACCATTTCACAAAAACTGTCTGTTAAGGAAAAAATCGGATACAGTCTAGGCGACTTAGCGGCAAATTTAGTTTTTCAGACCCTGATGACGTATCTGGCCTATTTCTATACGGATATTTATGGACTGTCTCCCACGCATTCGTCWATAATTATGTTAGCGGTCGGCTTAATAGCAGCTTTTGTCTTCAATCCGATAATAGGTGTCTTGGCCGACAGGACCAGCACAAAATGGGGAAAATTCCGTCCWTGGATTCTGATAACGGCCTTGCCTCTGGGATGTGTCGCTTTGGCGGCATTTACCACGCCTGATTTTTCCTATAACGGAAAAATAGTTTATGCGGCGGTGACTTATACGCTTTTGCTGCTTTTTTACGCGAGCAACAATCTGCCTTATTCGGCTTTAAGCGGCGTGATWACGGGAGATATGTCAGACAGGAACAGTTTATCGTCCTATCGTTTTGTGGCAGTAATGTTTGCGCAGTTTTTTGTGCAGGTTTTTATGCTGGGGATTATCAAGAGCGCCGGCAACGGGGACAAGGCAGTGGGTATTGAAAAAGTAATGACGGTATTGGCCATCATTGGCACTATCATGCTTTTGATCACCTTTTTGGCCACCAAAGAGCGCATTATTCCAAAACCGGAGCAAAAGTCGAGCGTGAGGGAAGACTTGGCCGACCTGATCAAAAACAAGCCTTGGGTAATCATGCTGACGCTGACGACTTTGGTGTTTGTGACACTGGCTCTGAAAGGGGGTTCGTATGTGTATTATTTTGAAAATTATGTGGATAAGAAACAGCTGGCTCTTTTTATTCAGCCGATATTGGATTCATTGTCGAGCGTTGGGCTAAACCATTTTGGGAATGATCCGGTTGCGGCAGGATTTGGACTGTTTAATGCGGGAGGAATTATTTTTATGATTGTCGGGATCACGCTGTCTAAAAGCCTGGCCGATAAATACGGRAAGAGAAACATCTTCGGGCTATTTCTGTTTATTTCGACAGTCTTTATTTTGGCTTTTTATTTTTTTCCGCCRGACAATATCGGGCTTATTTTYCTGTCACAGATTCTGCATGGATTTTTCTACGGAATCACAATTCCGCTGCTGTGGGCAATGATAGCAGATGTTGCCGATTATTCGGAATGGCTCAATAACCGCCGAGCGACCGCCATCATATTTTCAGCGATGATGGTTGGGCTAAAAGCGGGACTGAGCATCGGAGGAGCCTTAACGACCTTATTCCTAGGGTATTTTCAGTATATTCCCAATTCCCTGACTCAGTCGGAGGTAACGATAAACGGCATCAAGCTATTAGTGAGCGTTTTTCCTGCAGTTCCTTTTTTGATAGGATGCGGTTTGCTGTTTTTCTATAAGATAGACAAAAAAATGGAGGTTCAGATTGAGAGCGAYCTAAAAGAAAGAAGAAATTAATTATAAAAAACGTAAAAAAGAGTATGCCAGAAGATAGTATTGAACAAATTAATTTTGAGCAGATTAATAAAACCGCSATTTCACAGCCTTTGGTGTCGCATATGTACACCGCTGATCCCTCAGCGCATGTATTTAACGGCAAGATATACATTTATCCCTCGCAYGATATTGATGCKGGAATTCCGTTTAATGACAACGGAGACCATTTTGGGATGGAAGACTACCATGTGTTTTCAATGGAAAGCATAACGTCGGAAACAGTTGACAATGGCGTTGCCCTGCATGTAGCTGATGTAGCCTGGGCAGAAAAGCAGATGTGGGCTCCCGATGCTGCGCATAAAAACGGAAAGTACTATCTGTATTTCCCGGC
>NZ_JBFUGG010000031.1:0-47255 GCF_056403035.1 Flavobacterium sp. P3_A6
AATATCTTAACATACTGAGATAAAGAACATAAAAAGCGTATTAGAAAGTTTCTTCTCTCCCGTCTCGTCCTAAGACGAGACGGGAGAGAAAAGGGTGTACATAAGCTTACGGATTATTAGTACTACTCGACTATGACATTACTGCCTTTACATCTGTAGCCTATCAACGTGGTCATCTCCCACGATCCTTAAAAGAAATCTCATCTTGTGGTGGGTTTCGCGCTTATATGCTTTCAGCGCTTATCCCTTCCCAACGTAGCTACTCTGCGGTGCCCCTGGCGGGACAACAGATACACTAGAGGTTAGTCCAATTCGGTCCTCTCGTACTAGAATCAGATCCACTCAAATTTCTTGCGCCCACAGTAGATAGAGACCGAACTGTCTCACGACGTTCTGAACCCAGCTCGCGTGCCACTTTAATGGGCGAACAGCCCAACCCTTGGGACCTTCTCCAGCCCCAGGATGTGACGAGCCGACATCGAGGTGCCAAACCCCCCCGTCGATATGAGCTCTTGGGGGAGATCAGCCTGTTATCCCCGGCGTACCTTTTATCCTTTGAGCGATGGCCCTTCCATGCGGAACCACCGGATCACTATGCTCTACTTTCGTACCTGATCGACCTGTATGTCTCTCAGTCAAGCTCCCTTATGCCATTGCACTCTACGCACGGTTACCAAGCGTACTGAGGGAACCTTTAGAAGCCTCCGTTACTCTTTTGGAGGCGACCACCCCAGTCAAACTACCCACCAAGCAATGTCCCCCGCAATACGGGGTTAGGCCTCAGATAAACAAAGGGTTGTATTTCAACAATGACTCCACAACGCCTGGCGACGCCGCTTCACAGTCTCCAACCTATCCTACACATCATTTATCCAAGGTCAATACTAAGCTATAGTAAAGGTGCACAGGGTCTTTTCGTCCCACTGCGGGTAAACGGCATCTTCACCGTTACTACAATTTCACCGAGCTCATGGCTGAGACAGTGTCCAGATCGTTACACCATTCGTGCAGGTCGGAACTTACCCGACAAGGAATTTCGCTACCTTAGGACCGTTATAGTTACGGCCGCCGTTTACTGGGGCTTCAATTCAATGCTTCTCCGAAGATAACATCTCCTCTTAACCTTCCAGCACCGGGCAGGTGTCAGGCCCTATACTTCATCTTACGATTTTGCAGAGCCCTGTGTTTTTGATAAACAGTCGCCTGGACCTCTTCACTGCGGCCCCGATTGCTCGGGGCGACCCTTCTCCCGAAGTTACGGGTCTATTTTGCCTAATTCCTTAGCCATGAATCTCTCGAGCACCTTAGGATTCTCTCCTCGACTACCTGTGTCGGTTTGCGGTACGGGTACTAATTACCTGAAGTTTAGAGGTTTTTCTTGGAAGCCCTTAGGCGCACTATCTCTTTGTCCGAAGACTCCGAGTACTATCGTATTTCCCCAAAACCCGTGGATTTGCCTGCGGGTCTTATAGGTAGGTACTTCAACGAACTATTCCGTCAGTTCGCGGCGCTTTCATCACTCCGTCACCCCATCACAGTAATCAGTAGTACGGGAATATTAACCCGTTGGCCATCGACTGTCCCTTTCGGGTTCGCCTTAGGTCCCGACTAACCCACAGCTGATTAGCATAGCTGTGGAAACCTTAGTCTTTCGGTGTGCGGGTTTCTCGCCCGCATTATCGTTACTTATGCCTACATTTTCTTTTCTAACCAGTCCAGCATGCCTTACGACACACCTTCAACCCTGTTAGAATGCTCCCCTACCACTTAGAGTAAACTCTAAATCCATAGCTTCGGTAATATGTTTATGCCCGATTATTATCCATGCTCGTCCGCTCGACTAGTGAGCTGTTACGCACTCTTTAAATGAATGGCTGCTTCCAAGCCAACATCCTAGCTGTCTGGGCAGACAAACCTCGTTCTTTCAACTTAACATATATTTGGGGACCTTAGCTGATGGTCTGGGTTCTTTCCCTCTCGGACTTGGACCTTAGCACCCAAGCCCTCACTGCACGGAAACATTATATAGCATTCGGAGTTTGTCAGGAATTGGTAGGCGGTGAAGCCCCCGCATCCAATCAGTAGCTCTACCTCTATATAACTTTGCGCCGTGCGCTGCACCTAAATGCATTTCGGGGAGTACGAGCTATTTCCGAGTTTGATTGGCCTTTCACCCCTACCCACAGGTCATCCGAAGACTTTTCAACGTCAACCGGTTCGGACCTCCACACTGTGTTACCAGCGCTTCATCCTGCCCATGGGTAGATCACACGGTTTCGCGTCTAACACTACTGACTAAAGCGCCCTATTCAGACTCGCTTTCGCTACGGATCCATGGCTTAACCATTTATCCTTGCCAGCAACGTTAACTCGTAGGCTCATTATGCAAAAGGCACGCCGTCACCCAACGAATGGGCTCCGACCGCTTGTAAGCGTATGGTTTCAGGATCTATTTCACTCCGTTATTCACGGTTCTTTTCACCTTTCCCTCACGGTACTGGTTCACTATCGGTCTCTCAGGAGTATTTAGCCTTAGCGGATGGTCCCGCCAAATTCAGACAGGGTTTCACGTGCCCCGCCCTACTCAGGATACCACTATCTATTACACTCGTTACCCATACGGGACTATCACCCTCTATGGTGTCACTTTCCAGCAACTTCCGGTTCCTTGTGCATAAAATGCCGTGGTCCTACAACCCCAGCACTGCCGTAACAGCACTGGTTTGGGCTAATCCGCGTTCGCTCGCCACTACTTACGGAATCACTTTTGTTTTCTTCTCCTCCGCCTACTTAGATGTTTCAGTTCAGCGGGTTTGCCCACCTATCGGTGTGCTATGTCTTCAACATAGCGGGTTGCCCCATTCGGGTATTTACGGATCAATCGATGTGTGCTCGTCCCCGTAACTTTTCGCAGCTTATCACGCCCTTCATCGCCTCTGAGAGCCTAGGCATCCCCCATACGCCCTTATTTTGCTTATTGTACCAATCTCGTTGTAAACAACGAGACCGTTTTTTTCGCTTTTCCTAATAAATTAGAAAAAACTGCTTTCTACTTTTTATTATTTCTTATCTCAATATGTCAATGAACTTTTTTCTTAGTGATTAGTCCTTACTAATTAGTCCTTAGCTTTTGCTAATCACTAACTACTCTTTACTATTCACTGGAATAGTGGAGAATAACGGAGTCGAACCGTTGACCTCCTGCGTGCAAGGCAGGCGCTCTAGCCAGCTGAGCTAATCCCCCAATTTTTAGTCGGCAGTTAACAGTTTTCAGTTAACAGTACTTAAAACGGTTACTCAACCTCTAAAATTTCCTTTTAATTAAGCTTTACAGTCTTTTTTTTCATTCTTAAATCTAAAATATTAATTCTTAAATCTAAAATCGTTAAAAAAGTAGTCCCGGGCAGACTCGAACTGCCGACCCCTACATTATCAGTGTAGTACTCTAACCAGCTGAGCTACGAGACTCTGTTTTTACTTAATTTTTATTCTTTTTTTTTTAAATTAACAGCAAGAGTAATATAATCTTATTATCTGTAACCAATAGTCAGATCGTCTTCTTTCCCTAGCGTGCTTGCGCTAACACTAAGGCTCTAGAAAGGAGGTGTTCCAGCCGCACCTTCCGGTACGGCTACCTTGTTACGACTTAGCCCTAGTTACCAGTTTTACCCTAGGCAGCTCCTTGCGGTCACCGACTTCAGGCACCCCCAGCTTCCATGGCTTGACGGGCGGTGTGTACAAGGCCCGGGAACGTATTCACCGGATCATGGCTGATATCCGATTACTAGCGATTCCAGCTTCACGGAGTCGAGTTGCAGACTCCGATCCGAACTGTGACCGGTTTTGTAGATTCGCTCCTGGTCGCCCAGTGGCTGCTCTCTGTACCGGCCATTGTAGCACGTGTGTAGCCCAAGGCGTAAGGGCCGTGATGATTTGACGTCATCCCCACCTTCCTCACAGTTTGCACTGGCAGTCTCGTTAGAGTTCCCGACATGACTCGCTGGCAACTAACAACAGGGGTTGCGCTCGTTATAGGACTTAACCTGACACCTCACGGCACGAGCTGACGACAACCATGCAGCACCTTGTAAATTGTCTTGCGAAAAGTCTGTTTCCAAACCGGTCAATCTACATTTAAGCCTTGGTAAGGTTCCTCGCGTATCATCGAATTAAACCACATGCTCCACCGCTTGTGCGGGCCCCCGTCAATTCCTTTGAGTTTCATTCTTGCGAACGTACTCCCCAGGTGGGATACTTATCACTTTCGCTTAGCCACTGAAGTTGCCCCCAACAGCTAGTATCCATCGTTTACGGCGTGGACTACCAGGGTATCTAATCCTGTTCGCTACCCACGCTTTCGTCCATCAGCGTCAATCCATTAGTAGTAACCTGCCTTCGCAATTGGTATTCCATGTAATCTCTAAGCATTTCACCGCTACACTACATATTCTAGTTACTTCCTAATAATTCAAGTCTGGCAGTATCAATGGCCGTTCCACCGTTGAGCGATGGGCTTTCACCACTGACTTACCAAACCGCCTACGGACCCTTTAAACCCAATGATTCCGGATAACGCTTGGATCCTCCGTATTACCGCGGCTGCTGGCACGGAGTTAGCCGATCCTTATTCTTACAGTACCGTCAAGACATTACACGTAATGTTGTTTCTTCCTGTACAAAAGCAGTTTACAATCCATAGGACCGTCATCCTGCACGCGGCATGGCTGGATCAGGCTTGCGCCCATTGTCCAATATTCCTCACTGCTGCCTCCCGTAGGAGTCTGGTCCGTGTCTCAGTACCAGTGTGGGGGATCTCCCTCTCAGGACCCCTACCCATCGTAGCCATGGTAAGCCGTTACCTTACCATCTAGCTAATGGGACGCATGCTCATCTTTTGCCGTTGTGACTTTAATATAGGGCTGATGCCAACTCTATATACTATGAGGTATTAATCCAAATTTCTCTGGGCTATCCCTCTGCAAAAGGTAGATTGCATACGCGTTACGCACCCGTGCGCCGGTCTCTAGTTCCGAAAAACTATACCCCTCGACTTGCATGTGTTAAGCCTGCCGCTAGCGTTCATCCTGAGCCAGGATCAAACTCTTCATCGTATATTATTTAGTCTTGCGACTTATTTATTATTCGAYTCAAATTCTAGTGGTCTTTCTCAAATCTTCCGATTCTATTACTCTTATTTTATTTGTCTCGTCTTTTGGACGAGACGGCTGTCAATTCAATATGTCTAGGAACGTGTTCTTACTTATTTATTCCGCTTTTCGTTTATCTCTCAAAGCGGGTGCAAAAGTAGCAATTTCTTTTTAACYGGCAAGAACTTTTTAAACTTTTTTCGAAAATATCTTTTTCGATTGTTTTTCAATTTCTTATCCAGTATTTCAAGGAACGTTGCGCGTTTTGCGGGGTGCAAAAATAACATCCGTTTTTAAATCTCACAAGCTTTTCCTGAATTATTTTTGAAAATTTATTCCCATCCATTAATCCATCTAGCCTGCCAGTATTTTAAAGAACCTATGCGCTGTTGCGGGTGCAAAAGTAGCCCCTTTATCCGTTTTAACAATAGCTTTTCTTAACTATTTTTTGTTTATTTTTTAATGTATTGGTTTGTCGCGCGTTACAATGCGGATTCTTGAAGATTATTGAATCGGAACAAGTGATTTTGCAGAGTTATATCGGTTTTAGCCGGATTTTGGAGGTTTCTTTATGAATCCTGCACACTTTACCGCTCTTGAAAAACTACACCTTATATACAAAGGAGGAATCTCTCTTATGAAATACCGAGACCCTAGCCCTGATAGAAGTGGAAATCCTTTCCCTGCGGGGTTCGCAGGGAAAGATTGAAGCGGATAGCAGGATTGAGCTCCTAACTATATTGTAGAAGAGAGAAGATTTCTTTAATTGAGAATTCGGCAACACACACAAATTCATCGGAGGCACCATAATATATAGTCACGGTATCGCCATCAGGATTTATGATATGCCCATTAGTAAAAACCACATTGCCAAAGAAACCTGTGAGCTCATAATTCTCCGTTGGCACCATAATAGGCTCATTAGTTCTGGCGATAACTTTTGAGGGGTTTTCTAAATCCATTAAAAACGCACCCAAACAATACTGATGATTTTCATTTGCTCCATGATATATAGCAAGCCATCCTTTTTCGGTTTTCACAGGAGATGCGCCAGCGCCAATCCGAGCGTTATCCCAAAGATGGTTCCTTGTTTTCAGGAGGCATTGATGATTTCCCCAATGAATTCCATCTGGAGAAGAAGCGAGCCAAATGAAATTTCCACCAATTTCAACGCTGCTTGGGCGGTGCAAAGCATAAAAAAGACCGTTGATTTTTTCTTCAAAAATAGCACAGTCCTTATTGTGCGGTGGCAATATCATTCCGTAGGACTGAAAATTTTTCCAATCCGTTGTTGTACGCAGACCCACACCGACACCATTGAAAGAAACAGCTGTATAGGTTAAGTAATAAACACCATCTATATAAGACACACGACAATCCTCAATTCCAAATGATTCTAAAATCCCTTCACCTATTAACAATGGATAATTTTGAGGAACATAAAATTTCCGCCCGTCATCACTGCACATCAACCGCAAGTGCGACAATGTGGTTAAATAATCAACACCTTTATACTTGATGACTCTCGCATCCCTAACAATCATTTCAGGGTCATTTACAGGGATTTCAATAATTTGGATTCCCGTTTCGGTTAAGACTAGAAAAGATATGGTATCGTCTTTTTGTTTCGGCCTTTCGGCAACGCGGATAATCATCCATATTTTACCATCAAATTGAAACACTCCGGGATTAAGAAGACAGGTTACTTCCAGATCTTTATGACTAGACACTATCTCTGAAGGAGAAAGTAATGGATTTTCGGGAAAACGCTTTGCAATATCTTTCATGCCGTTCTTAATTATTGAATTTTGGAACAAAAATCAGAAATCAAAAAATGCAGATATAAATGAATGACAGCATTCTGAATCTTTATACTAAGGTAAGAAGGAATTCACTACGAAAATAAATTAAAACAAAAAAGCTTCTCGAGATGAGAAGCTTTTGGTGCGGATAATAGGACTCGAACCTACACGCCTTGCGGCACCAGATCCTAAGTCTGGCATGTCTACCAATTTCACCATATCCGCGTAATTGTGGGTGCAAAGATAATCATATCTTCCAATTTACAAAGGATTTTTTAAAAAAATTATTTATTCTATTTTTTGTATTTTTGATTTTCAAAAAAAAATTGATTTAATGGAAGATATAAAACAATATGTTATAAAACACAAAGATCGGTTTATCAATGAGTTAATTGAACTGTTAAAAATTCCATCCGTAAGTGCCGACACCGCTTTTTCACAGGATGTCCTTGACACTGCCGACGCTGTCAAAGCAAGTTTAGAGAATGCGGGATGCGATTTTGTCGAAATTTGCGACACTGCGGGTTATCCAATTGTATATGGCGAAAAAATAATCGACCCAAATTTGCCTACAGTTTTGGTTTACGGACATTATGATGTACAGCCTGCAGATCCATTAGAATTATGGACTTCTCCTCCATTTGAACCTGTTATTAAAAAGACTGATATTCATCCCGAAGGCGCCATTTTTGCCAGAGGTTCTTGTGATGACAAAGGTCAAATGTACATGCATGTAAAAGCTTTTGAGTACATGATTCAAAGCAATACTTTACCATGTAACGTAAAATTCATGATCGAAGGCGAAGAAGAAGTTGGAAGCGTGAACCTAAAAACCTTTGTAGAAAATAATACCAAAAAACTTAAAAACGATGTGATTTTAATTTCTGATACCGGAATGATTTCCAATCAGCAGCCATCAATTACCACGGGTCTTCGCGGTTTAAGTTATGTGGAAGTCGAAGTTATTGGGTCAAATCGTGATTTACATTCTGGATTATACGGCGGAGCGGTTGCCAACCCAATTAATATTTTATCCAAAATGATTGCTTCTTTGCACGATCAAGACAATCACATAACCATTCCTGGTTTCTATGACAACGTTGAAGAATTATCTCTAGAGGAAAGAGCCGAAATGGCCAAGGCTCCTTTTAACCTTGACAATTATAAAAGAGCATTAGACCTAAACGATATTTACGGCGAAAAAGGATACGTGACCAATGAGCGCAACTCGATTCGACCAACACTCGATGTCAACGGAATTTGGGGAGGCTACACTGGAGAAGGCGCAAAAACGGTTATTGCCAGCAAGGCTTTCGCCAAAATCTCTATGCGTTTGGTTCCAAACCAAGATTGGGAAGTCATCACCGATTTGTTTACTAAACATTTCATCAGCATTGCTCCGGCGGGCGTTACCGTAAAAGTTACCCCTCATCACGGCGGTCAGGGTTACGTGACCCCTATCGACAGCATCGGCTATAAAGCGGCCAATATGGCTTATACCGAAACCTTTGGAATTCCTGCAATTCCAGTTCGTTCTGGAGGAAGTATTCCTATTGTGGCTTTATTCGAAAAAGAGCTAAAAAGCAAAACAATCCTTATGGGCTTTGGTCTTGACAGCGATGCCATTCACTCACCAAACGAACATTTCGGGATTTTCAATTATCTGAAAGGGATTGAAACCATTCCGTTGTTTTATAAATATTTTGTAGAGCTATCCAAATAGTTTTACCAAGCATAAAACTCTAAATCCGTTCAGCAATGAGCGGATTTTTTTATGCCTTCTTCCGAATAATTTTGGTTCTAATTAGGAGCTAATTCCAGCTGTCCACTATATCTGTTGTCCCGAACCCCGGGACAACAGGATGCCGTTTACTTCGTCAGTTCGCTTCGCTCGTGTCCATCTGGGCTAAGCTTTTGGTTTTCATAAGACATTGATTTATTTGTAATTGTATTATTTATCCAAAAGACATTCTCTAAAAAAAGCCTTCAAAAATTTGGCTGTATTAATTTTTATTCTACATTTGTAGAGTAGATTCTATTTTAGTAGAGCAAAAGACATTTATGAAACACTTATTCATCACTTTATTCCTTGCCGTAACTTTGATTGGATGCAAAACGACACCAATAAACCAAAAAGTAAACAAGAAAAGAGAAGGGCTCTGGATAGAGAATTATACAGTTGACAGCGCAAAATATAAATCGGTTGGAAAATACCGCCAAGACGACCCAATAAAAAAGTGGCATTACTACTTAAACGGGAAAATTATCAAAAAAGAAAAATACAAACATAACATCTGCAAAACAACAACCTATTTTGAAAACGGAAAAATCCAATCAAAAGGACAAACAAAAACAACCACAGATAACATAGAAATTCATTGGTTCTATGATGGAATTTGGAAATTCTACGATGAAAAAGGAAAGCTAATTATCACAAAAAAATACAATAATGGAGAACTGATTT
Source organism: Flavobacterium sp. P3_A6 (assembly GCF_056403035.1). Lineage (NCBI taxonomy): Bacteria > Pseudomonadati > Bacteroidota > Flavobacteriia > Flavobacteriales > Flavobacteriaceae > Flavobacterium > Flavobacterium sp. P3_A6. The sequence goes on from NZ_JBFUGG010000031.1 coordinate 9,414, forward strand.
CCGAAGCAGAATTTAATCAAAAATGATGATTCAAAATCTAATCGCAGTTTCAATAGCAGTTTCAATTAAAAAATAAATAAAACAAAATACCAAATGCAACTATCCAACTCAGAAGAACAATTAATGGAACATCTTTGGCAACTCAAGAAAGCCTTTATGAAAGATTTACTCGAGGCGTATCCAAAACCAAAACCGGCAACAACAACCGTTGCTACTTTGCTGAAGAGAATGATTGACAAGAAATTCGTTGCTTACACCGAATTTGGAAACTCACGGGAATATTATCCGCTGGTCAAAAAAACAGATTATTTCTCGAAACACGTAAACGGATTGATCAGCAATTTCTTCAACAATTCGGCTTCGCAATTTGCTTCTTTCTTTACCAAAGAGACCAATCTATCGGCATCGGAACTGGAAGAACTTAAAAAAATAATTGACAGTGAAATTCAAAAAAAGAAAAAATGATAGACTTTTTATTCAAATCCTCCATCAGCCTGTTCGCACTTTTACTCTTTTATCATTTGGTATTGGAAAAAGAAAAAATGCACCAATTCAATAGGTTTTACTTGTTATTCAGTATTGTATTTTCATTTGTAATTCCATTCATAACTATTGAAATCATAGGAGAAACCATCGCACCCATTCAACAAACCTATACTTATGCGGCACAGGAAAATCTAAAAGCGACGGGAGTAACGGAAATAAAAAAAACCATCGATTACACACCAATAATCCTTTGGAGTCTTTATGGTTTGATTACTTCAATACTGTTATTTAGGTACGTAAGAAACATTTTGAAAATTGTATCCAATATAAAGTCAAACCTGATCGTAGAATACAAAAACGCTAAATTAGTTTTATTAGAAGAACAAACACCTCCGCATACCTTTTTGAATTGCATCTTCCTCAACAAAGCAGATTATCAAAACCGCAAAATAGACGAAAAATTATACACTCATGAATTGATACACGTAAACCAAAAGCACACTTTTGATGTGTTGCTTATTGAAACCTTGAAAACCGTGTTTTGGTTCAATCCTATTTTTATTTTCTACAAAAAAGCCATCCAGCTCAACCACGAATTCCTCGCCGATGAAAAAGTGGTAAACGCCTATAATGACATTCCCTTTTATCAAAACCTTTTGCTTGCTCATGCAAACACAAACCCAACATTCGGATTAACCAGCAATTTAAATTATTCTATAACTAAAAAAAGATTTATTATGATGACAAAAACTGTTTCCAAAACAAAAGTATTGCTTTTTAAAATCGCTCTTTTACCTTTATTTTCAGGCCTTATTTTCTTTATGTGCGTTGAAAGTGTTGCACAAGTTAAAACCGCAATGGCCTCAAATGACAAGAATAATAAAATTGCCAAAAACACGAATGAATTCAATTCCGTATTGGTAGTTTCCGCCGTTAAAAATGAAAACCCACCTACCAAAACCCCAAATAAATTAGATTCCGAAAAGACAGTTTCTGTCGTTAAAAATGAAAAACTACTTGCTGAAGAACCAGAATTTAAGGTAAATTTTATATACGACATACAGGAAGCTAAAATTAATAAGACTGCTTTAAAAAACTCATTGGATAAGTTGGGCAATTATATAGTAAGCACTTATAAAAGCCCCGAAGGAATTGATAAAAGAGAAGAAATTCTTGTTATAAGATTTGTTTTAAAAAGAGACGGTAATCTTGAGGATGTTAAAGCTTTTCAGGAAAAAGGGACCGAACCGGAAACCAAACTAATCAGCATATTGAAATCCAGTCCAAAATCTATTTTTGAAAATAATTTTGATAAAGCAGATTGGGATAAGATTTTAATACAAGTGATGTTTCAACCTAAAGGCATCGAAGAAATTCTTGCAAAGCAAAATGGTATTCCAGGGAAAGTTGCTGTCGGTTACCCGATGTTGAAGTAAACTAGAGCCATAGATAAACCACATCGTTATATCTATGTTAACTCACGATTTAAAAAAATTGTAATGGAGTTGAAGTCTATACTGGTTTCATCGCGGCAGAAGATGCTCCTTGTCTAGTTTTATCTCTACAAATGACAATTTAATTAAGCAATTCGACTTCGCAATTTGCTTCTTTCTTTACTGAAGAGACCAATTTATCGGCTTCGAAACTGGAAGTACTCAAAAAAACAGTAGACAGTGAAATTCAAAAAAAGAAAAAATGATTGACTTTTTATTAAAATCCACCATCTGCCTATTGGCCCTTCTGATCTTTTATCATTTGATATTGGAAAAAGAAAAAATGCACCGCTTCAATAGGTTTTATTTGTTATTCAGTATTATATTTTCTTTTGTAGTTCCATTCATAACTATTGAGATTATTGATGAATCTGCAGATACATTAGTGCAAACCAATACCGTTATGACTGGAGAAGCTACGATGGTAATTATTCCGGAAACTGTCAATTATACAGCAATTATAATTTGGAGTATATATAGTTTGACCACTCTGTTATTGCTGTTTCGCTTTATTAGAAACATTCTAAAAATAAATTCCAAAATAAAATCTAACACTATAATAGATTATAAAAATGCAAAACTAGTTTTACTCAAGGAAAAAACCTTGCCGCATACTTTCTGGAACAGCATCTTTATCAACGAAACCGATTACCACAATAGAAAAATTGAAGCCGAATTATACACACACGAATTGATACACGTAACTCAAAAACACACTTTGGATGTTTTGTTTATTGAAATATTGAAAATGCTGTTTTGGTTTAACCCAATTTTTATTTTTTACAAAAAAGCCATACAGCTTAATCACGAATTTCTCGCCGATGAGAAAGTGGTAAGCGTCCATGATGACGTCCCGTTTTACCAAAATTTATTGCTGTCGAAAGCAAACGAGAACCAACCTTTTTACTTGACCAGTAATTTAAACTATTCTGTAGCCAAAAAACGACTAATTATGATGACAAAAACCGTTTCGAAAACAAAAATAATCCTTTATAAAATAGCACTTCTGCCTTTATTTTCCGGGCTTATTTTCTTTATGTGCGTTGAAAGTGTTGCACAGGAAAAATCCGTTTCTTCTAAAAGCAATACTCAAACTGAAAAAAATATCACTCAGCCAGTCACAAAAGACAAATTAAGAGATGCTTATTATGCAGGAGTCCAAATAATCGTCAAGGATAATAACAAACGCACAATAATAGACAAGAAATATGAAGAATTAACTTTGGCAGAAAAAAAGAGATATTTAGACTACGTCCCTTCTCCGATCATCAAAAAAATACCTACTGAAAAAGAATTCAATAGTTGGAAAAACGAGAAGGATTTTGCAATCTGGCTTGACGAAAAAAATATTCCCAACTCAGAATTAAACCAATATTCAACAAAAGATATCGTTTATTATTCTGGAAGTTTTGTTCATAAAAATGCTCGAACAAAAAAAAATCCTCAATTACAACAGTTCAACTTATATACCCATGCTTACTTTGATAAAAATTTAAAAGATTCCCATCTAAAATTCTCTGGAAAGGAGCTAAGAATAACAGTAATGGATAAAAAACAAGAAAAGAATCAACCCGTTGAAACAAAGACAATAAAAATTCAGAACAAAGAAATTCTAAGTCTTACAGATGTATCCGACAAACCTACATTCCCAGGCGGAATGGAGAAGTTTTATCAATTTGTAGGTGCAAATTTTAAAACTCCTTCAGAACCCAATCTAAAAGGAAAAGTATATATAACCTTTATAATAGAAAAAGACGGCAGCTTAAGTGATTTCAAAATCTTAAGAGATATCGGCTACGGAACGGGTGACGAAGCAATACGTGTTTTGAAGTTGTGTCCAAAATGGATTCCTGGAAAAATTGACGGCAATCCCGTTAAAGTAATGTACAGCTTGCCAATCACTATTCAATCAGCTAATTAAATATTTAAACAAAAATAAAATCCGCCTCTCACGAAGCGGATTTTATAAAAAAATTAAAAAATCTAAAATTAAAAAATCTCAACTAAAAACTTTATCAGGATTATAACCAACATAAGGCATCTCTTGTTCATTAAAAACAACTCCATATTCTTCTAACTCTTTCAAAATCGGCAGATACACTTCTTTGCGAATCGGGAGCTGCACTCCGGGAGTAGTAATTTTACCATTCAAGATTAACAAAGTCGCCATTGCAACTGGCAATCCAACAGTTTTTGCCATAGCAGTATAAGTTTGGTCTTCCCCAATACAAACCATTTTAGAATCAATTTGCTTTTCTTCTCCATTAAGAACAAATCCAAATTTGTGATACATCACAATCATATCTTTATCATGAGGTTGTAAAGTCCAACTGTCAGTAAGTATTTTTTCAAGAATTTGTGCAGGTGTGGCATCTTTTAGTCCCACTTTTTTATTGCGGTTAAATAAATCCAATTCCAAAAGCTTGTCCCACATGATATCATCTTGGTCAATTTTTAGAATCAGCCTCATTTTGATTTCTACAGAATCGGTTGGGTGATAAGGAAGAAAGGAATTTACGAATTCTCTATAACTCATGTTTTCGGAGTTTTCCATAATATAGCTATCATCCGTCATTCCTAGTTGCACAAACATATTCCAAGCTTTTGAAAAACCAACTCTCCGAATCGTGCCCCTATATAAGGTAAGCACATCGTCGAGACCATAAACACTTCTGTATTTAAGGGAGTCTCTATTAGAATAAGCTTCGAATTTTCCGTAACCTTCAACTTCCAAAAATTCTGTTCTCCGAAATAAATTCACATACGGAATGTATTTATAAGCCCCTTCCTGTATGAATTTAGCAGTCCCTCCTTGGCCTGCAAGAACAACATTTCTTGGTGCCCAAGTAAATTTATAATTCCAAAGATTATTATCTGATTCTGGTGCAACAAGTCCACCGCAAAAAGATTCAAACAAAAGCATTTTTCCTCCTTGTTCTCTAATTTCGTCTATCACTTTCATCGCACTCATATGATCAATGCCGGGATCAAGCCCAATTTCATTCATAAAAATGAGTTTGTTCTGTTTGGCCATTGCATCCAATTCCTGCATGGCATCACTTACATAGGATGCTGTTACAAGATGTTTTTTATATACAATACAGTCCTTAGCAACTTCTATATGAAGATGGGCTGGCAGCATAGAAATAACAATATCTGCTTTTTGAATAGCCTTTTTTCTTTGATTTTCATCAAAAATATCTAAAGCAATAGGAGTCGCATTGGGATGATTGTTTGTTTTTTTTTGGGCTAAAGCCAAAGACAAATCTCCAATAATAAGATGTAAATGCTCCTCTACCGATTTATTCAAGAGGTATTGTATCAAAGATGAAGCAGATCTTCCTGCTCCTATAATTAGAATTGTTCTCATAAGTAATTTTTAGAGCAAAATCATACAGTCGCCATTTCAATATATTTTCTAATAAATAAGATATTTTTATCCTTATTTAAAACACTTCATATTTTTTAAAATTAAAAATATAACACAAATTTACAATATTGTTGTATTTATAACAAATATTTTGAAGCTTTTATTTGTTCCAATTGATTTGTCATCTCAAATAAGCTGAGCAAAATTTAACCAAATTTAATTATTGAAAAAACTCCTGCAAAAGTCATACAAAAAAAGCTGTCATTTTAAAATATATGAAATACTTTTGCTAAACTTTAAATAAAAAGAAATGGATAAGAAAATAATTTCAACTGCCGCCGTTTTGGGTATGATTGCTATAATTTTAGGCGCTTTTGGTGCTCATGGCCTAAAAAAAGTTCTCACTATTGAACAGCTTACCACATTCGAAACAGGAGTTCGGTATCAAATGTACCATGCCCTGTTTTTATTATTTATTGGAACAACGACTTTGATAAATCAAAAATTAAAAAAAACTATACTTAATCTTACCATTCTGGGAGTTGTGTTTTTTTCAGGATCCATTTATCTTTTGGCAACCAATTCATTGAGTCCAATAGATTTTAAAGTAATTGGCTTTATAACTCCCATTGGCGGGGTATTTCTTATTTTTTCTTGGTTATTACTGCTTTTTGACTTAATAAAACCAATAAAAAAGAAAAATAAAACATAATGTAGTTATAAAAAAAATTATACTTTTGCGGTGAAATAAACAACACTCAAAAAAATTTATTTTTTATGGACAACTACGCTTTGTTTACGAAATCGATTTCGTTAAAAAACATGGGAATCGAAAATGCCAAAATTCAGTATCAGCTAAGCCCGAATGAGTTACATGACATTACGATCAAATCAGAACAGGGACTCGAAAACAATACAGGAGCATTGGCAATTAATACTGGAGAATTTACTGGACGTTCTCCACAAGATCGTTTCATCGTTAAGGACAGTATTACTGAAGATAAAGTATGGTGGGGAAAAGTGAATATCCCTTTTGAGCCTACAGCTTTTGATGCACTTTATAAAAAAATGACTGCTTACTTATCAAATAAGGAAATCTTCGTTAGAGATTCTTATGTGTGTGCCGATCCAAATTACAAATTAAATGTACGCGTAGTTACAGAAACCGCTTGGGCTAATTTATTTTGCCACAATATGTTTTTGAGGCCAACCAATGAAGAATTAGCAAATTTCACTCCAGAATGGACAGTTATCTGCGCACCCGGATTTCATGCTGACCCTACAGTTGACGGAACACGCCAAAGTAATTTTGCCATTTTGGATTTTACTAAAAAAATAGCCTTAATCGGAGGAACCGGCTATACTGGCGAAATGAAGAAAGGAATCTTTTCTGCATTAAATTTCATCTTGCCTGTATTTAAAAATACGTTGCCAATGCACTGCAGTGCCAATGTTGGAGAAAATGGAGATACGGCTATATTCTTTGGATTATCCGGAACTGGAAAAACTACTTTATCTGCAGATCCTAACAGAAAATTAATTGGTGATGATGAACACGGATGGACGAATGAGAATACAGTTTTTAATTTTGAAGGCGGATGCTATGCCAAAGTAATTAATCTTACCGAAGAAAATGAGCCAGACATTTTTAGAGCCATTAAAAAAGGTGCCATTCTTGAAAATGTAGTTTTCAAATCAGGAACTAATGAAGTAGATTTTGAAGATATTTCCATTACACAAAACACAAGAGTAAGCTATCCAATTGAACATATTGATAATATTCAGCCTGGTTCTATTGGCAAAAACCCAAAAAACATTTTCTTCTTGACTGCAGACGCCTACGGTATTTTGCCTCCAATTTCGAAACTGACTGCTGGACAGGCCGCTTACCACTTTATATCAGGATATACGGCAAAAGTTGCTGGAACTGAAGCTGGAGTAACTGAGCCCCAGCCCAACTTTTCGGCCTGTTTTGGCGCGCCATTCATGCCGCTGCATCCAACAAAATATGCCGAAATGCTAAGCGCAAAAATGAAAGAAGCTAATGTAAAAGTTTGGCTAATCAACACAGGATGGACGGGAGGTCCTTATGGAACAGGAAACCGAATGAAATTAAAATACACTCGAGCCATGATTACTGCTGCCTTAAAAGGAGAATTAGATTCCGTTGAGTTTGTAAACCACGCCGTATTTGGAATTGCAATTCCACAATCTTGCCCAGAAGTTCCAAATGAAATTTTGAATCCTAGAAACACTTGGGAAAAACCAGAATTATACGATATAAAAGCTATCGAATTAGCTCATAAATTTGAAGATAATTTCACCAAATTTAAAGAATTTGCCAATGCTGAAATATTAGCAGGAGCGCCAATTGCATAGGTTAATATTTAATTTACTAATTCAACTAAAAAAAGCTGTTCATGATGATGAACAGCTTTTTTGCTGGATATTATCTTGAGAGATTCAGAGATTACGGAAAAAACAGATGAAGTAAGTTACATCTTATAAAATAGAATGATATAATTAAAACAACATTTTAAAATTTGACTCATTTTATTCTCAATTAAAAACAAATCAGCAATTTATACCATTATTAATTTTTTGGCGTTAAATTTGCATCATCAATCAAAAATCAATCAATCATGTTAAAACAATTTTTCATCCTGTGCTCAGGCGCAGACAAACCGCTCCTAAAAGGCTGCTCCGAAGGCGAACAAACCAAATATGTAGGCATTGGTGCCACTGTTTTTTTTACAGCTATTATGGCTTTTATAGCCAGTGCTTATGCTCTTTTCACTGTTTTCGACAATGTCATTCCCGCATTGCTTTTTGGATTTGTATGGAGTTTGCTCATTTTTAATTTGGATCGTTTTATAGTTTCTACAATCCGAAAAAGAAACAATTTTGGAAGTGAACTTTTGCAGGCAACTCCGCGAATCATCTTGGCTATTATCATTGCAATCGTAATTTCAAAACCTTTGGAAATTAAAATTTTCGAGAAAGAAATCAATACCGTTTTATTGAAAGAAAAGAATGCAATGGCTTTGAATAATAAAAAAGAAGTCGCTAATTATTTTAAATCAGATTTAGATAAAAACAAAACTGAAATAGCAAATCTCAAAGCAGAAATTACCAATAAAGAGAAAGAAGTAAATACACTGTATGAAACCTACATCAAAGAAGCTGAAGGAACTGCTGGCACAAAAAAAATAGGCAAAGGCCCTGTATTTAAAGAAAAAATTGCCAAACACGATTTGTCTAAAAAAGAATTGGATACCATTCGAAAAAATAACTTAGCCAAAATTGCCGTTCTTGAAAAAGGCACTAAAACACTCCAAACTGATTTAGATAAAAAAGTAATCGAAACTCAGCCTATTATTGATGGATTTGATGGTTTGATGGCCAGAATCAATGCCTTGAATAAATTGCCTTGGATTCCTTCTTTTTTTATAATGCTATTGTTCTTAGCGATTGAAACTTCACCAATTATTGCTAAATTATTATCTCCAAAAGGGGAATACGATTTTAAATTGGAAGACTTGGAAACAGCTCTCAAAGCCACAATCGAACAGGACAAATACCAACGGGAATTATTGATAAAAACCAGTGCCAGTATGCACGATAAAGTGTATGCTGATATTGCCGAGGATAAAAAATTATATGATTTGCAAAGAAAAAACGCTACCGAATTATTGGAACAGCAATCCAATAATTTTCTGGAAAAGCAAATGAAAACGCTATAAGTCAAAAGCAAAAAAGTCTTAAAGTCCGAAAGAATTACGCTTTCGACTTTAAGACTTTCAACTTTAAGACTGCTTTTATTATTTTACATATGACTCAAAATCACTTTTTTGAAAGCATCATATTCGCCCTGTAAAATCAAACCGTTATCAAGGAGTTTTTTATAATTCTGAAGTTTTGCAAAAAGCTCATCTTGTGTCAATTCACTATCTTTTTTCTCAGTCGAATCAGTTGTGTTTTCAAGAACAGGTTCTGCAAAATTAGAAACTACTGGCATAATTTCAGAAAAATCCATTACTTCTTCTGTTTCCATTTCTTCGATCAATTCTGATTCCTGTATTAATGAAGTAGCAATTTCTTCCTTTATTACAGATGCTCCAGCATTACCGTTTTTCAATGCATCCAATTGCTCTTTGGCATACGTAAATATTTTACGCGCTTGAATCTTCGGAATATAATCAATTGAAACCTGTAACTCCGTTTTCGTAGAAAAAGAAAACTCAGACCCGAGAATATTTTCTTTTATAAAAGTTGCTTCAATATCATCCCAAGTGTAATCAATAAAATTCATTGACAAGCCTAAATTTTTAGGCTGGCAAATGATAATCCTTTTATTAGTAAGCACAATACTGTCTGGAAGTACGGTCAATGCAGGCTTCTTTTGAACTGCAATATATCCAACTTCTTCATTTTTCATTAAAATATCCTGCAATTTCGAAGTTACTTTCTCAATCGCTTTTGGATCTTGTTCTTCGTTTAAAAACTTTTTAATTTGTTCTTTCATTTTTATAAAGTTGCTGAGTCACTAAGTAACTGAGTTGCTATGTTTTTTATTCTTCTACAAAAGTAATGCCTATTTTTCTAATTCGATAATTTCCAATTGAATTTTCTTGGTTAAACTTTTAAAAACCAAGTCGTAGGAATGATCAATTAATTCTTTCAGCAAAGTATTTGAAACATCTTGATTTACGGCAATTGTGTTCCAATGCACTTTACTCATGTGAAATCCTGGATTTATTGCATCGTACTCAGCACGCAGCTCCTGAGCTCTTTCGGGATCACATTTAAGATTCACATGTGGACTTCCTTTTTCCCATTGCAATAAGGAAGAAAGAGCAAACATCTTTCCTCCTACTTTGAAGACCAAAGTGTCTTCGTCGAATGGGAAATGTTCCGTAACTCCTTTTTTAGAAAGACAATATTCGTAATAGGTTTCTAAATTCATATTTTTTATTATTTTCCGATTTCGCCCAAATGAGTAGACTTAAAACCTGTTTCATATTTTAATCCATAACCAAACATCCTGTCCATAGACGAATGCGAAAATAAAATCACTCCTAAAAGCTGAATCACTACATTCGAACAATAAATACCAATCAAATACACTGCAATCGCAATACCTCTATGATGTATCGCATTATAGCAAAAAGCCCCCATTCTATCTCCAAACGCATAACCAATCATGGATAAATCAGGAACTAAAATCAGTGCCAAAAACCACCACCAAGCATATCCTGTCTGGCTAAAAAAATAAACTCCGAGTATGAATAATCCTAATTCTTCTAATTTGATAATTGATTTCATTAACTATTATTTATTTGAAACCGCAGAACTGCATTTCGAAAATCTTCATTACACAATTTTTTCCATCATTTTCTCTGGGTGAGCCAATGCTTTAAAACCAAATTTCTCATATAAAAAGTGGGCATCAGATGTAGCTAATCTCCATATTTTTATTTCTTGCAATTGCGGTTCATTCATCATAGCATCAATTAAGACTGTAGAATATCCTTTTCCTCTGTGCTCTTCGGTTATAAAAACATCCATCACATAAGCAAAAACCACATAATCAGTAATTACTCTGGCAAAACCAATTTGAACATCATCCAAATAAATTCCAAAACAAATTGAGCTGTCAATTGTCCTTTGTACTTCCTTAATTGTACGCCCTGCAGCCCAATAAATATCTTTTAGAAAATGCTGAATAAAAGGAACATTGAGTTTCTTTTTATCGGTAGAAACTTGTATCATATTTGATATAAAATAGGTTTACTGGGACTTGCATCATTTTCGAATGAGGCAATTTGCAGATTCAGCAGATAACTGCCGTCTTGTACCTCATCAGGAACAAAAATCATTTCGGTTATCGTGCAGTCCAATCGAGCATCGGCATTTAAATTATGGACATCTTTTACTTTCCAAAATGCTTTGTGAGCCAATAATTCTCCCTCATCATGTTCCTTGTCAACGCTTGGTAAATCAATAAGCAAATGTTTAATCCCGCATTCGCGAATGAAATGTGCTGTATCTTCTGCAAGATAAGGCGGATTGGTATCCGAATATTTCAGATGCTTTTTTATTTTAAAATTAGGCAATGTTCGGATAATTATAGCTTCAGGGATTTTATTTTCTAACGCTTTTTTAACCTGATTTCTGGTTATTACACAATCTTCTCCTTTCACTTCAGGCACAACAGAAATTAATTCGGCCAAAAAGAAAAACTGTTTCAACGATTGGTTGATACTGTAAAACTCCCTAGTAATATGTCCCAGACATTCCGTGTGTGTCCCATGTCCATGTGGATTGAAGAAAATATTGTTGAAATTGGTCGATGATTTCCCCTCGGAAACTTTACCGATCCAATCGCCAAAAACTACAGGCTCAATAACCGGTTTTTCTAAGTACCAAGCAATCGGATTATCGTCATTATTAGTTAACGGAATCGAAATATCAATGGGCTTTGATAGGTCAACTTCAATGGCTTGCTCGTTATATTGAATTGTAGCTTTCATAGTTTTTAACCGCAAAGGTTTACGCAAAGTTCGCAAAAAAATGATTCAATTTTAAAGATTGTTTACTACTCTTTTAATTCCGTTTTCAGTTATAATTGTTGTTTTACCGCAAGATATATTTCACCTCAAGGCTCGCAAAGAATTACGCAAAAGTCTCAAAGCTTATTTTTTTGTATTTTACTCAAAAAAAAAACACTTAATACAATAGCGAACCTTGCGGTTAAAATCCTATTCCAAATTTAAATAAAACAAATCGCTTGCAATCCCATCCGTCAAAAATTTTCCTTTCGCGGTTGGTTTCAAAATGTTGTTATCAATAGAAAGTAAATCATCATTTAGAAATTTCTGAGCTTGTTTTTGCAAATAATCTAAAAATTCAATTCCAAATTCAGTTTCAATTCGATTCAAATCAACACCCCATATCGTTCTCAAACCTGTCATGATATATTCATTATAACGGTCCGCAATGGACAAAATCTCAATCTCGCTGGGCAATTTGTCTTCTTGGATGGATTTTATATAGAGTGAATTATTCGAAACATTCCAACTACGGGAAACACCATCATAACTATGAGCCGACGGGCCAATTCCTAAATATTTCTTCCCCAACCAATAGGCTGAATTGTTCTTTGAGAAATAATTTTCTTTACCAAAATTGGACAATTCATAATGGATGAAATCATTCGCTACTAATATTTCTGTCAAAATAGCAAAATGTTCCTGCGTCGATTCATCGTTTGGTTTTGCAATTTTTCCGGTTTGAATAAGTTTGTTCAAAGCCGTTTTGGGTTCGACAGTCAAAGCATAACTCGAAATATGTGGTATCCCAAAAGACAAGGCCGTTTCAATATTTTGCTTCCATTTCTCATTGCTCATTCCTGGAATTCCATAAATCAAATCAAGGGAAATATTATCGAAGTGTTTTGTCGCTTCAATCAAGCAATTTTTAGCTTCCGCCGAATTATGCGCTCGATTCATCATTTGTAAATCGTCTTCAAAAAAAGATTGAATCCCGATGCTAAGGCGGTTGATAGGGCTTTGGGATAATTCGACAATTCGTTCATTGGATAAATCATCGGGATTGGCTTCGAGTGTGATTTCGGGATTTTCAGCAACTTTATAATTTTTATAAACTTCATCAATCAAAAATCTTAATTCTGCATCCTTCAATATTGAAGGCGTTCCTCCACCAAAATAAATCGTTTCGACAACTTCATTCTGAAACTCATTTTTGCGCATTTGCAATTCTTTGGCAATAGCCAAAACCATTTCTTCTTTCTTCTTCATTGAAATCGAAAAATGAAAATCGCAGTAATGACAAGCCTGCTTGCAGAATGGTATGTGTATATAGATTCCTGACATAATTTAGTAATCAGTGTTCAGTTTTTTAGTGATCAGTCTTGGAATAGTGTTCAGTATTCAATTTTTTAGTAGTCAGGCATCTACTGAACACTAAAAAATTGAATACTGATCACTCTTTTTTAACTCCAAACTTCTCAGAATTTAATATCATATAATTAATGAGTTTTCCAATTTCTAAACTCTCCGAAATAAGTTCTTGATAAATTGTCTCTGATGTATATTTACAAGAAAGCGCAAACTCTAACCAAACTTGTGCCTATGAATTTTCTCCATCAGAATCGGTTAATTTACTGTGAAAATGTTTTGAATAAATTCTCTTTCTGTATGCTTCCGCAATAGTAACGGGAACGCTTCTCGATGAACGTCTAATTTGATCTGTCAATGAATAAGTCTCTTCTTTTTGAAAACTTTTTGTAATTTCAAAAATCTTCATTGCTAATGAAAATGATTTTTTATAAGCTAATAAATCTTGAAATCTCATATATACTTTTTAAAATTGAATACTATCTTTTTCTAATAAACTGTTCACTAAAAATCTGTACACTGCATACTATTTTCGATCCCCACAACTGACTACTAATAAACTGATCACTGACGACTACTTTTTTACTCGCTCTTCATTCTGTTTTACAAAAGCATCCCAACCTGAATAACTCTTGTCTGCTACAATTTTCCCTGAATTAAAAAAATGGCAAACCGCAGCCGCCAATCCATCAGTAGAATCAAGATTTTTAGGTAATTCTTTCAATCCCAATAATTGCTGGAGCATTTTAGCCACTTGTTCCTTGCTGGCGTTTCCGTTTCCAGTGATCGCCATTTTTATCTTTTTAGGTTCATATTCGGTAATGGGAATATCTCTGGAAAGTCCTGCTGCCATTGCTACGCCCTGTGCCCGCCCTAACTTCAGCATTGATTGTACGTTTTTGCCAAAAAATGGCGCTTCAATTGCAATTTCGTCAGGATGATGTGTTTCGATTAACTCAATGGTACGTTCAAAAATAATTTTTAATTTCTGGTAATGGTTGTCGTATTTGGATAATTGCAGTTCGTTGAGCTGCAAAAATTGCATTTTTTTATTGACAATTTTTATCAGTCCAAAACCCATAATCGTGGTTCCAGGATCTATTCCTAATATGATGCGTTCTTTTGTCAAAGCTTATTTTTAAAAGACAGTAAACTGCCGAGGTTTTTGATTTATTTTTTAGAATTGATTTTCATCTCTTCCAGCATTGCAATTATCTTGTCTAACTTTTCTATTTCAATTTTATCCAACTTAATTGCGAGAGCTTCAATTTCCAGCTTTGCATCTATATTTGTCTGATAATCAGATTGTGCCTGAATCCTGTCTCTTTCGCTTTGCCTGTTTTGAGACATCATAATAATAGGCGCAGCATAAGCGGCTTGTGTTGAAAAAAGAAGGTTAAGCAATATGAAAGGATAGACATCCCAATGATAGGTATAAGCCACAAGGTTCAATGTCATCCAGACGATTACAAAAACAGTCTGAATAATAATGAACCGCCAAGATCCCATTCCTTTCGCTACTGTGTCTGCCAAACGGCTGCCAAAGCCCAATGCTTCAATATGTTTTTCGTGCCAAGTTTTGTTATTGTTCATTTCTTTATAGAATTAGTTTTGTTTAAATCATTTCAAACCATTACGCAAAGATACTCGAAGTAGACACAGCCATTCATGAAGTTTAACTTCTCTGACAGAATAAAAATCTTTGTGTCCTTTGCAATTTCTTTGCGAAATAGCATTTTCACGTCTATTTTCCTTTACTTTGCGGTATGATTTCAATACCACGCAAAACTAAGCAATTCCTCGTACTTCTAGTCAAACTTTTGATTGTGGGCGGGGCGTTTTATTTTATTTACAATCAACTGGCCAACAACGACAAACTCGATTGGCAAAAATTCTTGGTGCTGTTTCACAAAAATCAGTCGGTTGCAGGAATTGGTTTTATCCTGCTTTTGAGTGTACTGAACCGCTTGTTTGAAATATTAAAATGGAAATATTTGGTTTCCTATCTTCATCCTATTTCATTGGAAGAAGCGACCAAACAGGTTTTGGCATCGCTTACGGCTGGACTGTTTACGCCAAACGGAGTGGGAGAATATGCCGGAAAAGCATTGTACTTTAATAAAAAGCAAACCAAAAAAATCGTTTTTTTAAACCTGATCTGCAATGGAATCCAAATGATACTGACAGTGATCTTCGGAATTTTTGGCTTGCTGTATTTCAATGCACAGTACAATGTTATTACCGCCAAAACAGTTGCAGTACTGTTCGGAATTTGTTTTTTGATTTTTGGAATTTTATTTTTTTCAAAAAAAGTAAACATCAAAGGCTATTCCATAGAGAAACTGATTCATAAAATTAACGAAATCCCAAAACCGATACATCAAAAAAATACGCTTTTGGCTATTTTGCGGTATTTGGTTTTCTCGCATCAATACTACTTTTTGTTTCTGGCTTTTGATGTCGATTTACCGTATCTCATTTTAATATCGGCTATTTCGAGTGTATATTTTTTGGCTTCGTCTTTACCTACTTTTCAATTTTTGGATTTTGCCGTCAAAGGAAGTGTAGCCGTGTATTTCTTCGGAATATTGGGCGTTAATGAATGGGTGGTAGTTTTTGTGACTACACTGATGTGGTTCCTGAATGTAGTTTTACCCGTTCTTTTTGGAAGTTATTATGTGTTGAATTTTAAAAGCCCCCTTACCCTCGAAGGAGAAATTAGTAATCTCAAAGAATAATTATGATTTTGTTTTTATTAGGAATAATGATCGTTTATGTACTGACTATAAGTTGGCTCATTTATGGTTTTACCAAAATAAATCATTTTGAATTCATTGGCTTACCGCCAAAAACCAGTTTTAGTATTGTTGTCCCTTTTCGGAATGAAGCCGAAAATTTACCGGTTTTATTGGAAAGTTTTTCAAAATTAAATTACCCAACGGATTTGTTTGAAGTGATTTTGGTTGATGATTTTTCTAGTGAAGAGTTTCAAGTTTCAAGCTTCAAGTTTCAAGTTTCGATTGTAAATAATATTCGGGTTTCAAATTCTCCAAAGAAAGATGCCATTACAACAGCGATGCAAACCGTAAAAACCGATTGGGTCATCACCACCGATGCCGATTGTGCAGTCCCCAAAAATTGGCTGTTGATTTTGGATAATTACATTCAGCTACATCATGTTTCGATGATTGCGGGGGCTGTTACTTACGATTGCGATAATTCGTTTTTACATCATTTTCAGCAATTGGATTTGACCAGTTTACAGGGAGCAACCATTGGCAGTTTTGGAATCAAAAAAGGGTTTATGTGCAATGGCGCCAATTTTGCCTATACCAAATCCTTTTTTCAACAGCTGGATGGTTTCGAAGGCAATGACAAAATTGCCAGCGGAGATGATGTTTTTCTGTTACAAAAAGCGTTTGCCCAATATCCCGAAAAAGTGGCTTATTTAAAATCGAAGAGTACCATTGTTACTACAAAACCGACTAACGATTGGAAATCGCTGTTTTACCAGCGCGTTCGCTGGGCTTCCAAAACTACTTCCTATCAAAGCCTTTTCGGGAAAAGGTTGGGATTACTTGTTTTTATGGCAAATTTTGGATTGGTTTATTGTTTTGCACTAACTCTTTTGGGAATGCTTCCCTATTTTTTTGTTGGCTTTTATTTCCTGTTCAAATTTGGAATTGATACTGTTTTGATAAAGCAAACAAAACGTTTTTTAACAAAACGTAAAATCCGCTATTTGTTTTTAAGCAGTTTTTGGTATCCGTTTTTTAGTACTGCTGTTGCTTTGTATTGTCTGTTTGGCAAATACGAATGGAAAGGGAGGAGGTTTTAAATCTAAAATTGCAGAATTTAGAATTTTAGATTGTTTGACTGTTACTAGGGAAATCTCTCCTTCTTCGAGATGACAATTTTGGGGTAATTCTTTGGGAAAAATTAGATACTTTCTACTCCACCTTTAAAATCACGGGAAGTATAAACTGAGTTTTTACGGGTAATCCCCGTTTGATTGCAGGATTGATTTTTGGAAAATCTACCAAACGGACTTTGAGAATACTGTCGATTTTTATCTTATCGTAAGCCACGGAATCTTTTGGAAATTGTGGTTCGAATTTCATCGTTGCGTTAGGAAAAATAGTCACTTTCACTTCGATCGTATCCAGTTCCGGATACAGCATCGCCAGCGTATCATTACACAATTTCTCCTGTATTAACTGGGTTAACACCTCAAAAAAACATTGTTGGCGCTGTTTTTTATCTTCAATTTTATCGCAGTCCACAACCGATGGGTATTCGTCGACTTCTTTCCAATTAATAGCCTTTAACTCCTTTTGCAATAATTCCTTTTCGGAAGGAACCTGCTTGTCAAAGTATTGACAGGAATTAAAAAGCATAAGGACTAAAAAAAGAAAATACTGCTTCAAGGTTTGTTTTTTAAATGGGACTATTATCTTATAAAAATACAATTATTTTTCTCAAATTCGTATACTGAATCGGTATTGCATTTACGGACTCAAAATTACTAAAAATATTTTTATGGATATCCTGCTTCTATTATTGGGTTTTGTTTGTGTTGTGGCTGGAATTCTTGGAAGTTTTCTTCCGGTTTTGCCGGGTCCAAGCATCAGCTGGGTTGGAATCGTATTGTTATATTTTACCAAGGCTGTTCCAGTCAATTATTGGGTTCTGTGTATTTCGCTATTGATTACTGTTACGCTAACCGTTTTAGATTATGTCATACCTGCAAAAGGAACCAAAAAATTTGGCGGAAGTAAATATGGTATTTGGGGAACCAATATCGGTTTGATCGTTGGGATTTTTGCGCCAATTCCTTTGGGGTTTATTATTGGGCCGTTCGTTGGCGCCTTTATGGGAGAGCTTATTTATGATAAACAAAACCATCAGCGCGCTTTGAAAGCGGCTACCGGTTCTTTACTGGGTTTTCTTGCTTCTTCTTTTATGAAATTTGTGGTGTGTATGATGTATCTGGGATTGTTTTTTTGGATTGTATGGGAGAATAGTTCCGCTTTGTTTTAAACTCTAAT
Source organism: Flavobacterium sp. P3_A6 (assembly GCF_056403035.1). Classification (NCBI taxonomy): domain Bacteria; kingdom Pseudomonadati; phylum Bacteroidota; class Flavobacteriia; order Flavobacteriales; family Flavobacteriaceae; genus Flavobacterium; species Flavobacterium sp. P3_A6. Next base: position 27,730 of record NZ_JBFUGG010000031.1, read on the forward strand.
TTTTATTCATAAAAAAAGCCTCTCCGTTAAGGAAAGGCTTTAAACAATTGCGGTCTGGACGGAACTCGAACCCGTCTCGTCCCAAAAGACGAGATGATAGGCATGTATTCAAACCAACTCAGTAACGTCAATAATATTATTGATTTTGAATCAATGCCTCTATCGATTTTCTGTTCAGTTTTTTTAATCGCAACTCTTCAACTAAAGCTTCTTTCTTAGTTTCAAATGCTTTTGAATATACTAATTCCCAAACTCCTTTATTAGAAGTATACTTGCTCCTGTTTTCATTATGGTATAGCAATCGCTGGGTTACATTTTCACTAAAGCCTTTGTAATAAACATTAAAATCTTTGGAATAAATAATGTAAACATAAAAAAACATACCTGAATATTTAATTTATACATCAAAAAAAAAGCCTCTCCGTTAAGGAAAGGCTTTAAACAATATGCGGTCTGGACGGGACTCGAACCCGCGACCCCATGCGTGACAGGCATGTATTCTAACCAACTGAACTACCAAACCCTGTTTTATTGCGAGTGCAAATATACAATAGATTTTCGTTTACGCAACTATTTTATAACACAAGAATCAAAAAAAATGTAACTCCCTTAAAATCAAAAAAGCTATCCACAAAGTGGAAAGCTTTTCATTGGTCTAACTACAAACCGGTCTCGTCATATTTGAACGAGAAACAACACAACTAGCTTTAGATACCGTATTTGGGCAAAAAAGCCCCGCTTTGGCGGAGCTTTTCCCAATATTGCGGTCTGGACGGGACTCGAACCCGCGACCCCATGCGTGACAGGCATGTATTCTAACCAACTGAACTACCAAACCTCTGCTTTATTGCGGTGGCAAAGATACAATAGATTTCCGTTTACGCAAGCCTTTTATTAGAGAATTTAAAAAAAAAACAGTTCATTTACCCAAACTTTTGTTTTTCAACTAAGTATGCAGTCAAAATTTTCTCAAAACTTTCGTCAACCCCCACAGGAATGTACTTTATTTTGTTTTGAGCACAGGTTAATGCCAGTTTTTTGAAGTAATCTTCCACCTGTTTTTCGTATTCCTGCTTAACATTATCAGCAAAAATCACTACCTCATCTCCTGTCTCTACATCAATAAACTTCCTCGGCGCATTGTCAAAATCAAATTTCCGCTCTGTTTCATTGTCAATAACATGAAATAAAACCACTTTATGCTTATCGTGTTTCAAATGCTGCAGTGCACTAAAAAGTGCTTCCTCATTTTCGGACTGAAACATATCCGTAAACAATATAATCATCGAGCGGCGGTGGATTTTCTCAGCAATCTGATGCAAATAAGTAATAGTGTCGGTCTGTTTTTTCTCTTTGGTGACTTCCAAAAGCCCCTCAAGCTTATTCAATATCATTCTGTGATGGCGGTCACTTCCTTTTTCCGGCGCATAATATTCATAACTATCCGAAAACACGCTTAATCCCACAGCATCTCGCTGTTTCTTCAACAGATTCATCAATACGGCCGAAGCCAATACCGAAAAACCTATTTTGCTTTCATAAAACTGCTGATTGTCTTTCAATTTAGGATAATGCATCGACGAGGAATTGTCAATGATAATATGACACCTCAAATTAGTTTCCTCCTCAAAACACTTAGTGTACAACCGATCGGTTTTGGCAAACAGCTTCCAATCAATATGCTTGGTGCTTTCGCCTACATTGTATACTTTATGCTCTGCAAATTCTGCCGAAAATCCATGGAACGGGCTTTTGTGCATCCCCGAAATAAAGCCTTCAACCACTTGATTGGCCAACAATTCCAAATGCTGAAAACTGGATATTTTTTCTATTTGTGATTCGATCTTCATTCGGTTTCTTTTTTAATTTTTTGGGCACGGTACAAAGCATCGGTTGCCTGCAATAATTTCCTTTTTAGAATAGGGCTAAAATTAGGGTTTTCTTTTAAGAATCTTTGTACTTCATCAAAAGCATATTTAGATGAATATTTCCCAACGGTATTGTTCAGCCAGTCTTTCGGAAAGAAAATATCTCCAGTCTGCTGAATTTCATCAACTAAATCCAAAGAAAATCTAATATATTTTTGAGCACTTTCCTGACGCAGTGGATGATGAATATTGGCCAAAGCCGTTGAAACCCATGATTCTTTTTCTCTATTTCTTTCTTCTTTTAACGACTCCATAAAACCATTTCGAACTGCTTCATCCATAGACAAAGACGGAAGCAAGAACTCAAATCGTTTTTGTTTGTCAGGATTTTTAATGACCGTTTTGGTTTTCTCCAAGATTTCATCTGCTTTTTCATGTTTGAATATAGCCAAATTCATTGCTATAGCGGTGTAATCGTCTTCATTTAATTTCAAATTCGGAATCACAATTTCTTTATTCCAGATCTGATATAATTTATCTTTCGCCGAATCTGAATACGCAATTGAACTAAAAAAATTAAAAATGGTCTTTTTAACATTACTTGATACATCTGTATATAATCGCTGATAAAGAATATTTTCAAGTTGCTTCTGCACCTTGACTTGCTGTTTTTCGGTAAGGAATTTCCAAAAAACAACACTCGTTTGGTTTGTAATTATTTTCAAAACCAATTCATTTTGTTCCTGTTGAATTCCTTTTGCAAAACAATCAAGAGCATTAGCTGCCGTAATATTCCCTATTAAGGTGTTTTCATAAATATTGATATAGACCGAAGCTCTTGCAACCTCATCTTTCAAAGTTAAAACAGATTCTATAGTATTCGAGTCAAACGGAAAAACACCATAACCATAACCATTGTAGTTGTAAATAATCGTAAGCGGTTTTTCAAATCCAATTGCTTCTTTTAAAGCCAACCTTTTATCTACAATATTGGCATTTATAACTTTTGCGCCATCCTTATAAATCAACCCAATTTGAAAAACCTGTGACCACAAATTATTCGATTTATCTTCGGCTTGCTGGATAATTTCAAATTTTTTAATTCGCTTTTTGGAATCATATTCTATTTTATCCGTAAAAATTGCCCTGCCCGATTTGTTCACCCAAACTGCGCTCCATTTTTTCATATCCAAAGGCGTTTCGACATCCAAAATTTCGATTAAATTATTCCAGTCAGCATTATCGTTGGCGTATTTCTGAATGTATTTTTCAATTCCTTTCCGAAAGGCTTCTTCCCCCATTGTAGCTTCCAATTGACGCATCATAATAGGGGCCTTATTGTAAATAATGTTTCCGTAAAGCGAACCGGCATCTTTTAGATTGATTAAATTTTGTTTTATCGGATGTGTCCCCAACGAGCGGTCTTCTGCGTATGCATTTGGGTAATGAGCTGTCAAAAACTGTAAATTATGATTAACCTTTGGAAAAAGCGGATTCATAATTTTATCGGCCATAAAATTGGCAAACACTTCTTTCATCCAAACATCGTCAAACCACTTCATTGTAACCAAATCACCAAACCACATATGTGAAGTTTCATGTGCTATCAGTTTAGCGCGATCCAGTTTTTCACTATCCGTTGCGGTATTATCCAAAAACAAGGTTGATTCTTTATATTGAATCGCCCCAACATGCTCCATTCCGCCATACTGGAATATCGGAATAGAAGCAAAATCAAGCTTTTGAAAAGGAAATGGATAATTGGTATATTTTTTCAAAAAATCTAATGATTGCTGATGTAACTTAAAAATGGTATCGGTGCTGATTTTTATCTTAACCGAATCATTTTCCCGATACAGCATTGTCATCTCCATATTGGCTGGCTTTTGGGTAACACTTTTAAATTTCCCTGCCACAAACGAAAATAAATAGGTGCTCATTTTATCGGTTTCACCAAAATCATAAACCACAAAATCGCCTTTATCCTCTTTATGCTTCACATTGGCTCCAGCCAAAACAGACCATTCTTTTGGAACAGTAAGTCTCAATTTATAGACCGCTTTAATATCTGGCTGATCCAAACACGGAAACATTGTGCTCGCCCGGTCAGGGACCAATAGCGTATAAAGAAAATCATCGTTACGGTTTAAGGACAAATCTCCCGCCACAAAAGAAATGGCAACTGTGTTTTGCCCCAAATCCAAATCTTTTGCAGCAATAACAACATGACCTTTTTCCTGAACAATTGCTGTGCTTTTTCCGTTTACTTGAACTGATTTAATATTTTCATATTTCCCTTTAAAATCCAAATACAAAGGCTGGCTCAAATTGGACAAAACCAAATTCAAAACCAAATTCGAATTGATTTCATCTTGCTTTTGCTTTGGTATTTCAAACGAAAGATCATACAATACATTAGAAATTTGCTGTTTTCGAAAATGAGCCAACTGCTCTGAAACCCCATTATCCAAAACAAAATTCTCTTTAGATGCTGACTGTCCATAACCAACCATCATCATCATAAAAAAAACAATACAGCAATAGATTTTTTTCATTTTTGAGAAAATATAAGATTCATTAAAAATAAAAAAAAAGGCTTGACTACCGCCAAACCTTTTTATATAAATTATAACCGTTACCGATTACAATAAAGCATCTAAACTATCGGCATATGTTTGTTTTGGTGCTACTCCAACTTGTTTTCCAACAACTTCTCCATTATGAAAAACTAATACTGTTGGAATATTTCTAACACCGTATTTTGCAGCAAATTCCTGGTTTGCGTCAACATCAACTTTCCCTACAACAACTTTCCCTTCGTACTCGCTGCTTAGTTCGTCAATGATTGGCCCAACCATTCTACAAGGCCCGCACCATGCTGCCCAAAAATCTACCATTACCGGTTTATCTGATTTCAAAACTACTTCATCAAAAGTAGCATCTGTTATTGCTAATGCCATACTATTTTTATTTAATGTTTAAATGCTTATTCTTAAAACTAGAGTACAAATTTAGAAATTAAAACCCAACCAAACGTCATTACTAAATTAGTTTTCATTATAAATGTATTGCTAATTGCTATTTCCAAAATGATTAGGAACTATTTCCAGCTGTACACTATATCTGTTGTCTCTCCCGTCTTTTGGGGAGAAGCGGAACAGCAGGATGCCGTTTGCTTCGTCAGTTCGCTTCGCTCGTGTCCATCTTAGGCCATTCCGGATTTCAAAATATTTAATCCCAAAAAAAAGACCCTCTTTCCAGAAGGTCTTCATTCTATTTCAATCGTACTTGATTACAGGCTGTATTTCAATCCAAAAGTCAAACCTAATCCAGAAATTCCAACATACGAACTAATGTCGTTCATTGCATCATTTGGTCTGGTTGTATCTTTTTCTATATATGGCGTTGCTGCATTAGGATTAAATAAATAATGATTTGAATCAGCAGTCAATTTATCAACATATTTAACGTGGCTTGCTGAGTAAGAAGCATCTGCTCTAAAAGTAGTTGGCGTATATAGTTTGTCAACTCCATTTTCTGTATACTTCTTTGTTTCTTTAGTGTCGCCATGAACAGTAAAGTTACGGTATTCTAGTTCAGCAAATATGGAAATATTTTTTGCTACTTTATATGAAGTCCCGATAGCCGCCATAAAACCTACAGTTGGTTTCGGTTTCACAACATCTTTAGTGTAAGTATTAGTAACTCCTGCAGGTGTTGTAAATTCTCTATTGCTTTCAATTTCTAATGTCCCATGAACAGGAACAATAACTCCTACTTTAGTATATGGCTCAAAACCATGAGTTTCTCCTAAAAACATTACAAGCGCAGGTGCAATATCAAACGCTTCAATTTTTCCTTCTGCACTACCAGTTACAAAAATTGGCACGTTATTAGGATTAGGCACATATTTATGAGTTGCTTGCGCCATTGTCTTGCTATTCCCATTGAAATAATTAAATCCTACCTCTACACCAAAACGTGTAGAAAAACGGTATCCAGCAGTCAATCCAGTACGGAATCCTTCTCCAAATGAGCCATGATTGGTTTCTCTTGAAATCAAAGTAGTACCATCAGCAGCAAATACATCATTATTAGGCAATGTTCCTGAAATAATTGGAAAATCAGTTGCGGCCGTTTGAATAAAATAAGAACCTCCTAATTTAAAATACCAAGTCTCTTTTTTACTATCTGTAGTGTTAGTTGTTTGTCCTGCCATAGACATAGCAGAAACCAATAATCCTAATAAAAATAATTTTGTCTTCATTTTTGAAATTTAATTTTAGACAAAATTATATCTATTTTCCTGATCCATAGATAAAACTATGCAGAATAATTAAAAATAAGGTTTTATTGTTATTATTTTTAAATAATAATCGCATAAATTGCTAAAAAAATAAATAAAATTTAAAAATACCACAAAAACAAAAGTTTATAATCTATTAAAAAACACAGAATAGTATTATAATTTAATATAAAAAAGGGTATTCAGCGTTTTTTTTACCATTTTTTAACAATCATTTCGCTTTTTAACACCCCCTTTAAAAAAACAGTTTCTTTTTTAATTCAGCTTAAAATTAATCTGCATTTTTTCCAATTCAAACAGCAATTCATTAGATATTTGAACTTTCAGTTTTCGGCTTGGCATGGCTAATTTGGTAACAATTTTTATTTCTTCCACCTCAGTAACTTGTTTCGTTTCGATTACCTCAACAGTTTCTTCATCACTCTCTGTAAATGATTCTTCTTCATTTTCTGCAAAATCAGGAACTGTTTCGACAATTCGTTTTATCTTTTCGAGTTCCATTATTTCAAAAGAAACCGTATTATCTCCCTTATACTCTTGAAAAAGACGATTCAGTTTATGAATAAACTCTGCCTCAATATCATTAATATTCAAAAGCAGAATTAACTTTTTGGCAAAAGTACTTAACACATCCTGTAAATACTGCACTAAAACAAACTGCATTCGGGGATCAGTCCTTTTACCAGTTTCCTGATTTACCCAACCTTCCTTAATCAGCACTTTCATGAAGGTAAAATTATTTTGAATAAAAAAGTGCCTGAACTTTAAATACTCTTCTCCAAAAATTTTAAATTCGTAACTCTCATCATACCCTTCTAACATAAAAGTTCCCCAGCCTTTTCCATTTTTAGCCACACGATGCTGCACATTGGTAATTATCCCTCMGAAGGTTAAGTTTTTACCTACATACATTTCCATATTCTTCAAAGCTTCGAGCTTAGCGTTACAAAAATATTTCATCTCGAATTTGTAATCATCCAAAGGATGTCCCGAAATGTAAATTCCAACAACCTCTTTCTCTTTGGCCAGTTTTTCCATAGTACTCCAATCTTCACAAGGAGGCACTACAGGTTCAGCAATCTGCACATCACTGCTTTCGCCAAACAAACTTACCTGTGAGGAGTTTTCGTTTTCCTGATATTTTGAACCATAACGCATCGCTTTTTCATAAAAAGTAATTCCGTCACCATCGTCGTGAAAATATTGTGCTCTTGTAGTTCCTTCAAAAGAGTCAAAACCTCCAGCCAATGCCAAATTTTCAATTGCTTTTTTATTCGCAGCGCGCAAATCAATACGTTTTGCCAAATCAAAAATTGACTTATATTTTCCGTCTTTTCTGCTTTCGACAATTGTAGCAACCGCACCGGAACCCACTCCTTTGATCGCTCCCATCCCAAAACGAACCGCATAATCATCATTTACAGTAAATTTATAATACGACTCGTTCACGCAAGGCCCTAAAACCTGCAATCCCATGCGCTTACATTCTTCCATAAAAAACGACACTTGTTTGATATCATTCATGTTATTTGATAGTACCGCTGCCATATATTCAGCAGGATAATGCGCTTTTAGGTAAGCCGTTTGATAGGCAATCCAAGCATAACAAGTGGAGTGCGATTTATTAAAGGCATAACTCGCAAAGGCTTCCCAGTCTTTCCAGATTTTTTCTAAAACTTTGGCATCATGTCCTTTTAAAGCCGCTTGCTCAACAAATTTAGGCTTCATTTTGTCCAGAACGTCCTTCTGTTTTTTACCCATCGCTTTACGCAAAACGTCGGCTTCACCTTTAGTAAATCCTGCCAGCGACTGCGACAAAAGCATTACCTGCTCCTGGTATACGGTAATTCCATAAGTTTCTCCTAAATATTCTTCGCAGGCATCGAGATCGTATTTGATTTCTTCCTCCCCGTTTTTTCTTCGAACGAAAGACGGAATATATTCCAAAGGTCCAGGACGATACAAGGCATTCATCGCAATCAAATCCCCAAAAACCGTGGGTTTCAATTCCTTCATGTATTTCTGCATTCCAGCAGACTCGTATTGGAAAATTCCGACGGTTTCTCCACGTTGGAACAGTTCATACGTTTTTATGTCATCAATCGGAAAAGTATCTGGGTCGAGATCAATGTTGTTACGGTATTTGACTAACTTAACAGTGTCCTTTATCAAAGTAAGGGTCTTCAGACCCAAGAAATCCATTTTCAGCAGTCCTGCACTTTCGGCAACCGAGTTATCAAACTGTGTTACATATAAATCGGAATCTTTGGCGGTAGTAACAGGTACATAATTAGTAATATCGGATGGCGTTATAATCACCCCACAGGCATGGATACCTGTATTTCGCATCGACCCTTCCAGAATTTTTGCCTGCTGAATAGTTTCTCCTGCCAAATCATCTTCATTGGCAATGGCGATTAATTCTTTTACAAGTTCAAATTCATCAGCCCCTTTTAATGCTTTTTTAACCTCATCTTCTGATTCAGAAAGGAAACGAGCCAGATTCCATTTACCCGGCATCATTGCGGGAATCAACTTGGCTATTCTATCGGCTTCAAACAACGGTAAATCCAATACACGAGCTGTATCACGAATCGCCGATTTGGTTGCCATTTTACCATAAGTAATAATTTGGGCCACCTGATTAGCACCGTATTTCTTGATTACATAATCCATTACACGACCACGGCCCTCATCATCAAAATCGATATCAATATCGGGCATGGATACACGGTCAGGATTTAGGAAACGCTCAAAAAGCAAATCGTATTTAATAGGATCAATATTGGTAATCCCTAAACAATATGCAACGGCAGAACCCGCAGCAGATCCACGGCCTGGCCCTACGGAAACATCCATTTTTCGAGCTTCGGTGATGAAATCCTGAACAATCAAAAAGTAACCCGGATATCCTGAATTTGAAATCGTTAACAGCTCAAAATCTAAACGTTCCTGAATAGACTCTGTAATTTCGCCATACCTTTTTTTGGCACCAATCATGGTCAAATCCCTCAAATAGGCATTTTCTCCACGAACTCCATTGTCTTTTTCATCCTCTGGATCAACAAACTCTTCGGGGATATCATATTTCGGAAGCAATACATCCCGATAGAGAGAATAAATTTCAACCTTATCTACAATCTCCTGAATATTGATAATCGCTTCGGGCAAATCAGAAAAGAGTTTTTTCATCTCTCCTTCCGACTTGTAATAGTACTCCTGATTAGGTAATCCGTAACGGTATCCACGGCCACGGCCAATTGGCGTGGCTTGTTTTTCGCCATCTTTTACACACAGTAAAATGTCGTGTGCATTGGCATCTTCTTTATTTAAATAAAAAGTATTATTGGTCGCAATTAGTTTAACATTGTGTTTTTGGGCAAATTCAATTAAGGTTTTATTTACACGATTTTCATCTTCTTGATTGTGGCGCATGATTTCGAGATAAAAATCATCTCCAAATTGCTCTTTCCACCAAATCAAAGCTTCTTCGGCTTGGTTTTCTCCAATGTTCAGAATTTTACTCGGAATCTCTCCGTATAAATTCCCAGACAGCACCATGATGTCTTCCTTGTATTTTTCTACAACGCTTCTATCAATTCTTGGTACATAATAAAAACCATTCACATAGGCTATCGAAGCCATTTTGGCTAAATTATGATAACCCTTTTTATTTTTTGCCAATAAAACTACTTGGTAACCGTTGTCTTTTTTGGATCTGTCTAAATGATTTTCGCAAATATTGAATTCACAGCCTACAATGGGCTTGATTTCGGTTTCTGTAGGCTCTTCGCCTGCTTCCGCCAAAGATTTATTCTTTACAGAAGCTGCTTTATTATGGTTCATTATCGCACTCACAAAATGGAATGCTCCCATCATATTTCCTGTATCGGTCATGGACACTGCGGGAAATTTATTTTTGGCTGTAGCCGAAACCAAACCTCCAATTCCAATGGTGGACTGTAAAACCGAAAACTGGGTATGGTTATGTAAATGCGCAAACTTGGCGTCATTAAAATCTCTTTTATCCGATTCAGAAACCGCAATTACGGGCTCATCGGAAACTAACGATTTTAACTGCTCCCTGATTTTGTCGGAAGCTGCTTTTAGGTTAATATGTTTTAACCCTATTAATGGAATTTCCTTTGGATTTTTATTTTGAAAAGTTTCGAAATAATCCTTTGGGACATCCAGTTCTTCTTTAGTAAAAACTTCACGGCGGATTAATTCTAGAAAACAGCGTGTAGTTGCCTCAACGTCGGCAGTGGCGTTGTGCGCTTCCGCAAAAGGAACGTTGAATAAATAACTGTGCAGTTCGGTCAGAGTAGGCAATTTGAACTTTCCTCCGCGACCTCCAGGCAATTTCAATAACGAAGCCGTAACTTCGGTACAGGTATCCAAAACTGGCATCGAACTCATTGGAGAATCAACTCCCATTCGGTGCAGTTCTGCCCCCATAATATTAACGTCGAAACCTAAATTCTGCCCAACTATAAATTTGGCTTTGCCTAAAACAACATTGAATTTCTCCAAAACTTCCATCAGCGGAATACCATCATGCTCCGCCAATTCGGTTGAGATTCCGTGTATACGTTCTGCATCATAGGGAATATTAAAACCTTCGGGCTTTACCAAATAATCCTGATGTTCAACAAGCTGTCCCATTTCGTCATGCAGCTGCCAGGCGATTTGTATACAGCGAGGCCAGTTATCAGAATCGGTAATTGGTGCATCCCAGCGTTTTGGTAATCCAGTTGTTTCGGTATCGAATATTAAGTACATAATTGCAAATGAAGTGATTGTAATTTTAGAAAATCACAAAAAGTGAATTTCAAAATTAGGCATTTTTTTGGGGTATTCCCGCTTAATTTATCAACAGAAAAATTTATGAAACACGACGACTTACAACTGAAAAATTAATAGATAATAAACATGACAAAATCAGCTTTTTTAATCCTAAATTCAATTTTAATTAGTTTAAAAAGAAAGTCTGTATTCACTTTCAAAACAATAAAACTTCTTTTTGTTTTTCTTAAAAAATCGAAATATCCAGTTTTTGGATGTCGTAGTATTTTTTCAGAAAAAAATATTTTTTGACAACATTATTTTCTCCAAAAAAGGCAAAATTACTTCTAAAAAACCAAACAAAATTCCAAATCTGAATATGGTATTTGTTACTATTTTATTTTAAAATGTTATATTTTTTAAATCAAAAACAGCTATTTTATAACACAATAGCGATAAATTTGCCAATTATTAAAAACAACAGCAAACGGAGTAATAGCTGTTCTATTTAAAAAAAAGTATTACCGTTTGGAAACAGTACTCTTTCTAAAACAAAGCCACAACAGTTTGTTATCCAAAAAACACAAATGTTTGGGTATCGTATAAAACGAAATATCGCAATTGACGGCAATATAACTTTTTTTTACTTTTGAACTTCTATATAATTACACCAAGTTACTGTGGTTATACCAATTACAATTTAAAAAAAACAAAATGAGTAAGACATTATTTGACAAAGTATGGGATTCACATGTAGTGCGTAAAATTGAAGATGGACCAGATGTGTTTTTTATTGACCGCCATTTTATTCACGAAGTGACTAGTCCTGTTGCTTTTTTAGGATTAAAAGCTAGAAACGTAAAGGTTTTATACCCAGAGCGTACTTTTGCCACTGCCGATCACAATACACCAACTATAAACCAGCATTTGCCTGTTGAAGATGCATTATCTGCAAATCAATTAAAAGCTTTGGAAGACAATGCAGCCGAATACGGAATTTCACACTGGGGATTAGGTCATCAAAAAAACGGAATTGTACACGTAGTAGGTCCTGAGAACGGAATTACTTTACCAGGTGCTACAATTGTTTGCGGAGATTCTCACACATCAACTCACGGTGCTTTTGGAGCGATTGCTTTTGGTATTGGAACTTCAGAGGTTGAGATGGTACTTTCTACACAATGTATCATGCAGCCAAAACCTAAAAAAATGCGTATCAATGTAAATGGCACTCTAAGCAAAGGTGTTGGGCCAAAAGACGTTGCGCTTTATATTATCGCTCAATTAACTACTTCTGGAGGAACAGGCTATTTTGTAGAATATGCTGGTGATGTTTTCGAAAACATGACAATGGAAGGCCGTATGACTGTTTGTAACCTAAGTATCGAAATGGGTGCCCGTGGCGGTATGATTGCTCCTGACCAAAAAACATTCGATTTCCTAGAAGGAAGATTGTATGCTCCAAAAGGAGAAGCTTGGACTAAAGCAGTTGAATACTGGAAAACTTTAAAAACCGATGCTGATGCTGTATTTGATGCTGAATTAAATATCAATGCTTCAGATATCGAACCAATGATTACTTATGGTACAAATCCTGGAATGGGAATTGGCATCACTAAACATATTCCAAATGCCAATCAGGTTGAAGGCGGAGAGGAAACGTATAAAAAATCGTTAGCTTATATGGGCTTCAACGAAGATGATGTGATGATTGGAAAAACAATTGATTACGTTTTCTTAGGAAGCTGTACAAATGGACGTATCGAAGATTTTAGAGCTTTCGCAGAAATTGTAAAAGGCCGTAAAAAAGCTGATAACGTTACTGCTTGGTTAGTTCCAGGTTCTCACGTTGTTGAAGCGCAAATTAAAGAAGAAGGAATTTTGGATATTCTGACAGAAGCTGGTTTCGTATTGCGTCAGCCGGGTTGTTCTGCTTGTTTAGCAATGAATGATGATAAAGTTCCTGCTGGAAAATATGCAGTAAGTACTTCTAACAGAAACTTTGAAGGCCGTCAGGGTCCAGGTTCAAGAACTTTATTGGCTAGTCCGATTATGGCTGCTGCTGCTGCTGTTACTGGAAAACTAACTGACCCAAGAGAGCTTTTTTAAAAGATTTTTTGATTGAGGATTAACGATTTTTGATTTCAGATTGATTTCGTTACTCTAAAAAAATCATTTAAAAACTTACATTTTAAAATTTTACAAAAATTAGTAACATCTACGATTTTTACTTTCTACCAAGAAAATCTAAAATCAGAAATCGTTACTCAAAAATCTAAAATCACAATGGCATACGATAAATTTAATATACTTACCAGTAGTGCAGTGCCACTACCGATAGAAAACGTAGATACAGATCAAATCATCCCAGCTCGTTTCCTGAAAGCTACAAAACGTGAAGGTTTTGGAGACAATCTTTTTAGAGACTGGAGATACAACGGAGATGATACTCCAAAAGCAGATTTCGTTTTAAACGATTCTACTTACTCTGGAAAAATCCTTGTTGGAGGAAAAAACTTTGGTTCAGGTTCTTCTCGTGAGCATGCTGCTTGGGCAGTTTACGATTACGGATTCCGTGCTGTGGTTTCTTCTTTCTTTGCAGATATCTTCAAAGGAAACTGCTTAAACATTGGTGTTTTGCCAGTACAAGTTAGCCCAGAATTTGCTGAAACTATTTTCAAAGCAATCGAAGCGGATCCAAAAACAGAATTGGAAATTAACTTGCCTGCACAAACTATTACTTTGCTGGCAACAGGCCAAAAGGAATCTTTTGCTATTAATGGATACAAAAAGAACAATATGATTAATGGTTTTGACGACATTGATTATTTGCAAAACATTAAAGAAGATATTGTCACTTTTGCAGACAAACTTCCTTACTAAAAGTATCCAGTTCTTAGCTTTTTAGTTTTTAGTAATACTGTTTATCAGTTTGCTATTATTTAAAAATACAGATTAATTCACAATAACACCCGACACATTTTTTTAAATATGTCGGGTTTATAAATAAAAATATGTATGGTTTTAGAAGTGGCTAATCTACAGGTAATAAAAGGAGAAGAACAAAATTTTGAAAAGGATTTTGCCATTGCCAGTCAGTTCATACAATCCATTTCTGGTTATGCAGGTCACAGTTTGAGAAAATGTTTGGAAGCAGAAAACAAATATCTACTGCTAGTTGACTGGGAAAAATTAGAAGATCATACTATTGGATTTAGAGAATCTGAAGCATATCTAGAATGGAAAAAAATACTGCATCATTATTATAATCCATTTCCGGTTGTGGAGCATTATGAAATGGTTTTGGAGAATAAAAAATAGTTTTAAAACAAAAAATGAAAGCAAACAAACACATTCAAAGAGACGGACAAGAATCTACTAAGGTATTTGACAGAAGCCTTGCCAATGATTACAGGCATTTATCTTCTATTTTAAAACCTGGCATGAAAGTTCTCGACATTGGATGTGCTACTGGTTTTATTTCGAGAGATATTGCTGCCATAGTTGGAATAAACGGAAAAGTCACAGGAATTGACAATACCGAAAGTTTGATTTTAAACGGAAGAGAATTACATCAAAATGTAACCAATCTGAAGTTAATTCATGTTGATTTATTTAATTTTAACCCAGAAGAAAAATTTGATTTAATCATTTCTGCAAGAACGCTGCAATGGTTGAGTAATCCAAAAGAAGCTTTGGTAAAAATGAAATCGCTGCTGCAACCAAACGGTCAAATTTCGATTTTGGACTATGACCACACTAATTTAAACTGGAATCCGTCGCCTCCAGAAAGCATGCTGGAATTTTACAATGCATTCTTAAAATGGAGACAAGATGCCGGAATGAATAATAGAATTGCAGAAGATTTACCATCTTTATTAGAGGAAGCCGGTTTTCATTCTGTCGAAAAAATCAATTCGGATGAATTTTATACTAAAGAAAGAGCAGATTATAAATCAAAAATAGGCATTTGGTCTAAAGTTGCCGGTTCACTTCAAATGGTGGAAGAAGGCTATTTAGAAAATGATTTGCGATTGAAAGCAATTGAAGAATACAATCATTGGATAGAAACTGATGCTGTTTCTATGACCATGAAATTAAATGAAGTACGAGGAAGAATATAATGTTTTGACAACCGAAAATTTCTTACTATCGTGAGGCTGCGTGAGGGATTGAAGCGGAAATCCTTTTTTATAAAATGGAGCTTGCGGAATTTTATAAAAAAGATTAAAGCGTAAAGCCCGACAGCAATAAAAAATGGCTATTTACAAAGTAGCTTTGCCGTTTTTTTATTGATGGCACGCCCAAAAAATTATAAAAATTAAAATTTGTTACAGCTTTATAAAGCTTTTGACAACCAAAAATTGTCACAAAATATAAGTCAATAATTAAACAATAATGGAAAAAAGAAAAATTGAAATAATGGATACGACGCTTCGAGATGGTGAACAAACCTCGGGAGTATCCTTTTCGGCAGCAGAAAAATTAACCATTGCGCAATTATTGCTTGAAGAATTACATATTGACCGTATTGAGATTGCATCTGCTCGTGTAAGCGAAGGCGAATTTCAAGGGGTAAAAGGGATTATGACATGGGCATCAGCAAAAGGTTATACTGACAGAATTGAAGTATTGGCTTTTGTAGATGGAGGAATTTCTATCGAATGGATGAAAAAAGCAGGAGCCAAAGTTCAAAATCTTTTGACCAAAGGCTCTTTAAATCATTTGACTCATCAATTAAAAAAAACGCCAGAACAGCATTTTTCCGAAATTGCACAATCCATCGCTTTGGCAAATGAAAACGGAATTGCCACCAATGTGTATCTCGAAGATTGGAGCAATGGTATGCGCAATTCTCCTGAATATGTTTTTCAATATTTAGATTTTTTAGTAACACAGCCTATCAAAAGAATATTGTTGCCCGATACTTTAGGAGTGTTGATTCCATCGGAAACTTTTGAATTTATATCCAAGATTACATCAAAATATCCAAACATACATTTTGATTTCCATGCACATAACGACTACGATTTGAGCGTTGCCAATGTGATGGAGGCTGTAAAAGCTGGCATCAATGGATTACATGTTACTGTAAACGGAATGGGAGAACGCGCTGGAAATGCTCCGCTTGAAAGTACTGTTGCGGTGATTAATGACTTTATGCCTGAGGTAAAAATCAACATCAAGGAATCCTCTTTATATTCGGTAAGCAAACTTGTTGAGACTTTTACCGGTTATAGAATTCCTGCTAATAAACCTATCGTGGGTGATAACGTTTTTACGCAAACCGCCGGCATTCATGCCGATGGTGACAATAAAAACAATTTATATTTTAATGATTTACTCCCAGAGCGTTTTGGAAGAAAGCGTAAATATGCTTTAGGAAAAACATCTGGCAAAGCCAATATCGAAAAAAATCTGCAGGAATTAGGATTGAAACTTAATCCTGAAGATTTAAAATTAGTTACTCAAAGAATAATCGAATTAGGTGACAAAAAAGAAACTGTTACCAAAGAAGATTTACCCTATATTATTTCGGATGTTTTGGACAGCCAGACTTATGAAGAAAAAATTGTGGTGGAATCGTATTTATTATCTCATGCCAAAGGATTGCGCCCTTCGACAACACTTTGCTTAAAAATTGACGGCGAAATTTTTGAAGAAAGCGCACAAGGTGACGGTCAATTTGATGCTTTTATGAATGCACTTTCAAAAATATATAAAGGCAGAAAAATGACTTTGCCAAAATTGATCGATTATGTGGTTCGAATACCTCCAGGAAGCAGCTCAGATGCTTTGTGCGAAACCATCATTACTTGGACAGACAACGGGAAAAAATTCAAAACGAGAGGATTAGACTCTGATCAAACGGTAGCCGCTATTATAGCAACACAAAAAATGCTCAATGTAGTGTCGATTTAAATTGCTATTTAAAAAAATAAATTCCAACTAAAAAATATAATTAAAAATTAAAAACAATGAAATTCAATATTGCCCTTTTAGCCGGAGACGGAATCGGACCAGAAGTAGTTAACGAAGCTGTTAAAGTTTCGGATGCCATTGCTAAAAAATTTAACCATGAAATCACCTGGACTCCAGCGCTTACCGGAGCTTGTGCAATTGATGCTGTTGGAGTGCCTTATCCAGATGAAACCCATGAGATTTGTATGGCTGCCGATGCTGTTCTTTTTGGAGCTATCGGACACCCAAAATACGATAACGATCCAAGCGCCCCAGTTAGACCGGAACAAGGCTTATTGCTTATGCGTAAAAAATTAGGTTTGTTTGCTAATGTGCGTCCAACCTTTACTTTCCCTTCTTTGATTGATAATTCTCCATTAAAAAGAGAAAGAATCGAAGGAACGGATTTGGTTTTCCTAAGAGAATTAACTGGCGGAATCTATTTTGGTGAAAAAGGAAGAAAAGACGGTGGAGACACTGCTTTTGATAATTGCGTATACACCAGAGCCGAAGTACAGCGTTTGGCTAAAAAAGGATTTGAATTAGCAATGACACGTTCTAAAAAATTGTGCTGCGTGGACAAAGCAAACGTTTTGGAAACTTCACGTTTATGGAGAGAAACGGTACAAGCCATGGAAAAAGAATATCCAGAGGTTACTGTTTCTTATGAATTTGTGGATGCAGTTGCAATGCGTTTGGTACAATGGCCAAATTCTTATGATGTATTAATTACAGAAAACTTATTTGGTGATATTTTAACAGATGAAGCTTCTGTAATTTCAGGTTCAATGGGATTAATGCCATCTGCATCTGTTGGTGAACACACTTCACTTTATGAGCCAATTCACGGTTCTTACCCACAAGCTACTGGATTGAATATCGCTAATCCATTGGCAACTGTTTTATCTGCAGCTATGATGTTTGAAGATGCTTTTGGATTGAAAGACGAAGCAGAAGCGATCAGAGCCGTTGTAAACAAATCATTAGAGCAGGGAATTGTTACTGAAGATTTAGCAGGAAAAGGGGCAAAAGCTTATTCCACTAGCGAAGTTGGTGACTGGTTGGTTGCTAATTTGTAAAAATTAAAAATAATGTTTTGGAGATGTATTGTGGCATATTCCTACCATACATTCCTAGAATAACAAACAAAAGGCTGCTCCTAAATATAGACTGCACCCAAAAGTTTAGACGAATTTATAATTAAATTTGATAATAATGAGCTCGATATTGTATCGGGCTCATTCCTTTTAGATTTAGCTTGATTCTGTCGTTATTATAATACTTTATATATTCAATTATCTCACGTTTTAATTGATTTATGGAACTGTATTTCTTCAGATAAAAAAGTTCTGATTTTAATATTCCAAAGAAATTTTCAATAATGGCATTATCAAGACAATTTCCTTTTCTGGACATACTTTGTTTAATTCCTTTTTCCTTTAATAAATACTGGTATTGTTTCATTTGATATTGCCATCCTTGGTCAGAATGTAGAGTTAAATTTGTGTTGTCAGGTATTTTTCTAAATGCTTTTTCAAGCATCGTTACCACTTGGTTAAAAACGGGTCTTTCGGCTAATTGATAACTAATTATCTCTTGATTAAACAAGTCAATTATTGGTGATAAATACAATTTCTTTCCCGACACATTAAATTCAGTTATATCTGTTGCCCATTTTTGATTAGGAACTGATGCTTTAAAATTTCGTCTTAAAATATTAGGAGCAATTTTGCCTTGTTCTCCTTTATATGATTTGTATTTTTTAACCCTAATAATACTTTTTAAATCTAATAACTTCATCAGCTTTAAAACTGTTTTATGATTAATAATTATTCCTTTACCGTGTAGTTCCTCTGTTATTCTTCTATAACCATAACGACCTTTGTGCTTATGATAGATTGATTTAATCCACTCCTTAATCTCTTTGTATTTATCAGGTGTTTTGCTTTGCTTCTGGTAATAATAAAAACTGCTACGCGCCACATTAGTACAATTCAAAAGTAAATTTAAATCATACTGATGCCTTAATTCCATTATGACTTGCGATTTTTGGCTTTTTCTTCGGCTTGAATTAAGGCTTGTAACTTTTTTAGAAAATCAATTTCACAGCGCAATGCTTCATTCTCTTTAAGAAGTTCTTCTTCTCTAGTTAATAGTTTTTCGGATTTGCGCTTTTTACGTTTGAAATCACTCATAGATTTTGGTCTGCCTCTTGGTTTTGCTCTTAATGCTTCTAAACCAAAATTAGCAAAATCTTTTTTCCATTTGACAATGATTGAATCTGAAGGAATATTAAATCGCAAACGAGTTTCTCTTAAGGATAATGAATCCTTATCAATTGATTTTAATACACTTAATTTAAAATCAACTGAGTAAACCTGATTCTTTCGTGTTAACAAACTACTTTTACCATATTCCCTATAGAAACTAACCCATTTACGAATATTAGATTCGCTGATTCCTTTCTTCTTAGATACCGTTTCACATGAATAATGCTGATGAACCACTAATTCTACACATTCAAGTTTAAATTCGTAATCATACTTGACTTTTCTTTCCATAAAAATGCCCCCAAATAGTGTCTAACTTTTTGGGGGCAGTGCATT